>NZ_JBHTSF010000017.1:12277-94151 GCF_042795295.1 Streptomyces sp. NPDC056486 | reverse complement strand
GGCCGTCGGCCTGCTCGGAGAGCCGGTCGGCGAGGGCGGCCTCACGCTGCGCGTCATACTCCGAGACCGCGATCAGCAGATGGCTCTCGGTCTCCTCCGCCGCCTGCTGCGCGCCCATCACCAGCGGCGCGAAGAACGGGTTCGAGAGCGTCGGCACGATCAGGCCGATCAGGCCCGTACGGCCCGTGGTCAGCGCTCGGGCGGCGGCGTTGGGATGGAAACCGAGCCGGTCGGCCGCCTCCCGGACGCGAAGCCGCGTGCTCTCGGCGACCAGTTCGGGGCGCTGCAGTGCCCGCGAGGCGGTGGCCTTGGACACCCCCGCCGCACGCGCCACGTCCAAGAGCGTCGCCAATGCCGTCCCCTGCCTCATGTGCCCGGCAAGGATCGAAGATCCGTCCGAGGCCCGTGTTCACTTTCGCCTGATGCCGTGCCATGATACCCGCAACCGGTCTCTGCAACCGGTTTCAGAGACCGGTTGCAGAGAGCGGGCCAAGCCGGGTTCCCCGCGCGCCCGCACTCTGACCGCGCCGACAGCCGCGTGCCCGCCCCTCACCCCGCCGAGGTCCCCATGCCCACCACCGCTCCGCCGTCCGGCGAGCAGACCGACGCCACCACCGCGCCGCCCGCCTCGCTCGTCGAGCGGCACTTCGGCGTCCGCGATCGCGGCAGCAGCCACCGCACGGAACTCGTGGCAGGCGCCTCGATGTTCATGGCCGCCGCCTACGCCGTCGTCGTGGTCCCCGGCCAGCTGGCCTCCGCCGGTGTGCCGCACGGCGCCGCGACGACCGCCGTCATCATCGCCATCGCCCTCGCGACGCTGGCCATGGGGCTGATCGCCAACCTGCCGTTCGTCGTCGCCCCGGGCCTCGGCGGCGTGGCCCTGATCGCGTTCACCATCGTCGGACAGGACCACGTCCCCTGGGACACGGCGCTCGGCATGGTGTTCTGGTCCGGCGTCGCCTTCCTGCTCCTGACCCTCTTCGGCATCCGCGACCTCGTCACGCGGCTCATGCCGATCAACCTCAAGTACGCCATCAGCGGCGGCCTGGGCCTCTACATCGCCCTCATCGGGTTCCGCGACGCCGACCTCGTCATCGGCAACGCCGACAAGGCCGCGCTCGCGGTCGGCGACCTGTCCGAGCCCACCGCGCTGCTCGCCCTGGCCGGCCTGCTGCTGCTCACCGCCCTCGCCGCACGCAAGGTACCGGGCGCCTTCCTCATCACCATCGCAGCCGTCACCCTCGTCGGCGTGCCCCTTGGCGTGACCGATGTCCCCGACAGCCTCTTCGCGGCGCCCGACTCACCCGGCCCCCTCCTCTTCCACATCGACATCCTCGGCGCCCTCAAGCCCGAATACTTCCCCTACATCTTCGCGTTCTTCGTGTCCGAGTTCTTCTCCATGACCGGAACCCTCCTTGCCGTCTCCGGACGCGCCGGCCTCCTGGACAAGGACGGCAACATCCCCGGCTCCCGCCGCCCCTTCCTTGTCGACTCGGTCTCCGTGATGGGCGGTTCGGCCGTGGGCGCGCCTTCGATGACCGCCTACCTGGAGTCGTCGGCCGCCGCCGACGCGGGCGGCAAGACCGGTCTGGCATCGGTATGGGCCGCGTGCGGCTTCGCGTTGCTGCTGCTCGTCACCCCGTTCGCCACCCTGATCCCCTCGGCCGCCACCGCGCCCGTGCTGATGTTCATCGGCCTGAACATGCTCGGCGCGCTCAAGAACGTCGACTTCAAGGACCCCACGAACGCCGTCCCGGCCGCGCTGACCGTCGCGACCACGCTGTTCTTCGGCAACTTCGGCACCGGCATCGCGACCGGCCTCGCGGCCCACGTCCTGGTGAAGACCGTCAGCGGCCGGATCCGCGAGGTGCCCTGGCCGCTGTGGATCGTCGTGATCCCGCTGGGCTACTACTTCTACACACTCGTCCCCTGACGTTTCCTGACAACCCCTTCGGCCCGAGGCGACAACATCTACCGGGGCTGGCCGCTCCCGCCCGTGCGTGACGACACCCTTCCAAGGAGCACGACCACATGAGTGAGCAGCACGACCTCCGGATCAGCGGCGGGCGCGTGATGTCCACCTTCACCGGTGAGGAGTTCGCCGCGGACGTACTGGTACGGGGCGACCGGATCACCGCGGTGCTCCCGCCCGGCACCCCGGCCACGGCCGCAGAGGAGATCGACGCGACCGGCATGCTGATCGTCCCCGGCTTCGTGGACGCCCACATGCACATCGAGAGCGCGTTCCTGACGCCTCAGGAGTTCGCCGCCGTGACGCTGGCCCGCGGTACGACGACGGTCCTCGCCGACCCGCACGAGATCGTCAACGTCGCCGGCCGGGACGCCATGCGCTGGATGATCGACGCGGGCCGCCAGAGTGCCCAGACCCAGCTGTGGGGCGTTCCCTCGTGCGTGCCCGCGCTTGAGGGCCTGGAGCACGCCGGAGCGGCCCTCTCCGCCGACGACATCGCCGAGATGCTGGAGTGGCCGGGCGTCATCGCACTCGGCGAGGTCATGGACTACCGCGCGGTCGTCGCCGGCGACCGCCGCATGCACGAGATCACCGCCGTGGCCCGCGCGCACGACGCGATCCTGGACGGCCACTGCCCGAACCTGACCGGCGCGGAACTGAGCGCGTACCTGGCCACCGGTGTGGACTCCGACCACACCAAGAACCGCACCGAGGTGGTCCTGGAGAAGGCACGCCTGGGCATGACGATGATGCTCCAGGAGAAGTGCCTCACCCCGGAGGTGGCGACAGCCCTGCTGTCCTTGCCCCAACTCCCGCCGCTGTGCCTGGTCACGGACGACCTCGCGGCCGACCACATCGTCGAGCGAGGCCACCTGGACCACATCGCGCGGGTCGCCGTGGCCGCCGGGTTCCCGCCCCACGCCGTCCTCAAGGCCCTGACCTGGACCCCGGCCCAGCGCCTGCGGCTCCACGACCGTGGCGTCGTCTCACCCGGCAAGCGTGCCGACCTGGTCCTGCTGCGGGGCGAACTCGCCTCGTTCGAGCCCGCACTGGTGCTGGCGGGTGGCCACATCGTGGGCCGCGACGGCGCACCCGTACAGGCGACACCCGCTTCGGAGGCCCTCGACGTACCGCCCCTGGACAGCCGCGTGGACGTAGAACCCCAGGACGAGGACGGCTTCCGCTGGCGCGTGGACCTGCCGGACGGCACGCACCGCTTCCGGGCGATGAGCGTCAACGCACGCGACACCTACACCGAAGCAACCGAGGTCGAACTCCTGGTCTCCGGCGGCGAGGTGCACTGGGAGGGACGGACCACACTGGTCCGCGTACGAAACCGCTACGGACGCCCCGGCACGGTCTTCGCCCCGCTGGTGGGCCGGGATCTGAGTGACGGCGCCGTGGCGTCGACGTACGCCCACGACAGCCACAACCTCCTGACGATCGGCACCTCACGTGCGGCGATGGCCGTGGCCGCCGCGACAGTCGTCGCCGACGGGGGAGGGGTGGCCGTAGTCCGGGGCGCCGAGGGCGGAACCGTGGCGGCGCGCATGCCGCTGCCCGTGGGCGGCGTGCTGTCCGCCCGCCCCGCGCACGAGGTCGCCGACCAGGCGGCCGCCGTGCGAACGGCGCTGGAAACCTGGGGCTGGAACCACCTCAACCCCTTCATGAGTGTGTCGACCCTGACCCTCGCCGTGTCACCCGCGCTCAAAATCACCGACTGCTCGCTGGTGGACGTGGCACGCCGCGAACCGGTGACAGCGACGGTTACCGACTGACCAGCGGCTCAGGGGCGTCCTGGTGTGCGCACGTCGTCTTCTCGCAACTTCCCCTTGATGACCTTGCCTCCGGCGTTGCGGGGAAGTTCGGGAACCAGCCTGAGATCCTTGGGCATCTTGAAGGAGGCGAGCTTCCCGCCGAGGAAATCAGTCAGCTGAGGGAGCGACAGCTCGCCCTGGGGTGCCACCGTGACGAAGGCGACCGGTACTTGGCCCCAGCGCTCGTCGGGCCTGCCGATCACCGCGACTTCACGGACCGAGGGGTGTTCGGCGATGACGTTCTCCAGTTCGGCGCAGTAGATGTTCTCGCCGCCGCTGATGATCATGTCTTTCGCGCGATCGACGACCCAGACGAACCCCTCCGGGTCCTGCTTGACCAGATCTCCGGAGTGGAACCACCCGCCGTGGAAGGCAGCCGCGGTCTCATGGGGTTTGTTCCAGTACCCCTGCGTCACGGTCGGGCCGCGATAGACGATCTCGCCGACTTCGCCGACCGGGACGTCGTTCATGGCGGCGTCGACGATGCGGTACTGGAGGGTCGGGATCGGCCTGCCGACCGATCCGAGCTTGCGCAGGGCGTCCGCGCCGCGAAGGACGCAGGTGATCGGTGAGGTCTCGGTCTGGCCGAAGACCGCGACGTTGAGGGCCTTGGGAAAGCTCTCGCCCATGGCGCGAAGGGTCGCGTCGCCGGCGGGCGCGGCTCCCCAGCTGATGACGCGCAGCTTGAGGTCGCGCTTGCGGATGTCGGGCTGGGCGCAGATCAGCTCCCACTGCTGCGGCACGTTGAAGACGATCGTGGCGCCCTCGCGTTCGTAGGCGTCGAGTACGGCCCGGGGATCGAAGGCCCCGAGGGGGTGGATCACCACGGTGCTGCCCACCAGGAAGTTCGCGACGATCGAACCGAGGCCTGCGATGTGAAAGAACGGAGCGGTGAGGAAGCCGACGTCGGAGTCGTCGAAGATGTCCATCGCCCGGATGCAGGTGATCGCCTGTATCTGCATGTTGCGGTGGGAGAGCATCACTCCCTTCGGCCGGCCGGTGGTACCCGAGGTGTACATGATCAGCGCGGTCGACTCCTCGCTGATGTCAGGCAGTTCCATCGGCTCGTGCGCCGACAGGAACTCCTCGTAGGCGGTGCGGGCCTCCGTGGTGCGGGCCTCCGCGGTGCGGGCCTCGGCTCCGGCCGTAGTCGCTGCGACGTCGTCCGGGTCGCCGATCACGATGACGGTGCCGATCGAGGCGGCATTCGGTACGGCTCGCAGCAGCGGCAGGAGCCGTGCGTCGACGACGATCGCCGCGGGAGTGCAGTCGGTGAGGATGTAGTCGAGTTCCAGCGGTGCGAGCCGGAAGCTGAGGGGCACGGCCATGGCCCCCAGACTGTTCGCCGCGAACAGGCTTTCCACGAACCACGGATGGTTCAGCGTGAGCATGGCCACGCGGTCACCCGCGGCTACTCCGCGGTCGGCGAGGGCGGCGGCCAGTTGGAGCGACCGCCGCGACAGCTGTGCCCAGGTCGTGGTCTCCCCGAGATGGCGCAGGGCGGGCTTGTCGGGTCGCATCATCGCGTGGGTGGCCGCATGCGCCATCCAGTGGTGGCGGAAGGACCATGCGGGAGCCGTATCGATGGACATGCCACTCCTCGGGTTCCGGACGGGCGGGGGAAGGGGGCGGCCGCCATTATGCCCGCGATGTGGCCGCTCAAGAAGCTTTTTGTTAATCGGAAATCACATCGTGGTGCCGGGATGTCCGCGGCAGGCGCCGGTGGCGCCGCAGCGGGTTCTGGCGTGGATCGTCTTGTGATTCACTGGCGCGCATGGCCTTGTCTCCCCGCCTTTGTGCCCGCCGGTGAACGCCGATCCGATCGCGGCCGTGCGGCCGCGCAACCGCAGGCAGCTCATCGTCGGGGCAGCCGGCCGGGTGTTCAGCGAGCGTGGCTATCACGCGGCGTCCATGGAGGAGATCGCCGCCGCGGTGAATATCAGTGCGGCGGCCCTGTACCGGCATTTCCCCAACAAGTACGCGCTGTTCGCCGAGTGCGCGAACGTCATGGTCGACCGGCTCGTCGCCGTGCTCGGCGAGGTGGCGCCCGACGCCGGTCCTGCGGAGGTGCTTGGGGCCGTGACCCGGGTCGCGGTGAACCACCGTGCGTCGGGCGGCCTCTACCGATGGGAGGCCCGATACCTCGATCACGAGGATCGCAGGATCCTGCGGGAGAAGTTCGCACGCGTCGTCGGACGGGTCGGCGAGGCCGTGCGGCGCGACCACCCCTCGCCACAGGCGGAGCTGTGTGCCGCGGCGTCCCTCGGCGTGATCGGGTCCATCACGACCCATCACGTCTCCATCGCCCGGCGCCGGGCCGAGGAAGTGCTGTTGGCGTCCGCCCTGCGCGTGGCCGCGACCGATCCGGCGACGGCGGGCGGCCGGGCGCGCTCCGTCGAACTGCCCGCCCAGCCGGTGCCGCGTACCCGGCGTGCGGAGATCCTCGCCGCCGCCGTCCCACTGTTCGCGCGGGACGGGTTCGCCAAGGTGACGAACGGGCGGATCGCGGAGGCGGTCGGCCTGGTCCCGTCCGCGCTCTACCGCCACTACCCCAACAAGGTGGACATCCTGGTGGCGGCGTGCCTGCAGGCGGCCGGTCTGCTGGACCAGGCGGTCGACCGCAACCTCGACGGAGTGAGCGACCCGCACGACGCCGTGGTGGCACTGGCGGCGACGTATGTGGCCTACAGCTTCGAGCACACCGCGCTCACCAGCGTCGCCGAGGCCGAAGTCGTCGGACTGCCGGCCGATCTGCAGCAGCCCCTGATCCGCGCACAGCGCGACCACATCGCCGTATGGGAGCAGCAACTGCGCCTGGCTCGCCCCGAGCTGGACCCGCGGCAGGCGCGCGTTCTGGTGCATACAGGGTTCGGCGTCGTGGTCGAGGCCGGTCGCCGACTGCGCTGGCAGGATACCCCCGAGCACCGGAGCGCCGTCACCGCTCTGGTCGTGGCCGCCCTGGGGCTGGGGTAACCGCGCCCTGCGCCGCATCGGGTGGCGTGGGCCAGGGAGGAAGCGCCCCGCGATCCGCCCCGGGCGGCCGCGGGGCATTGCGTGCAGGGGTCCGTCGGCTCAAGCGCCGGGCCGGTTCGCGGTGGGGAGGGTGATCGGGGTCTGTGTCGGCGAGGTGCCGTTGTTGAGGAACAGCATGGCGATGCCGCGCACGACCTGGTCGAACAGGTAGAGGCCGTCCGGAACGATGGGCGACAGCCCCTCGCGGAACCTGACATATGTCGGCCAGGCGGCCTTGATCAGGGCCCGCGACACCCTGTCGTGGGGCAGGTCGAGCCAGTCGGCGTATGTGTCGCTGATCAGATAGCGGACCATCTCGCTGACGAATCCGGTGGTCAAGCCCAGGGTGGGGTCCTCGACGTACCCAAGCAGCGTCTTGGCCAGGCTGATGCCCTCGGGCGTGGGGGCGACCTTGGGCCACAGCATCTGATTGGCCTGCGCCTGCGCGTCCGCCCAGGTGGCGGGGATGAACTGGCGCTGCACGCCGAGCAGGTGGAGGGCGACCTGCCAGGCGTGCAGGTCGGCTGCCTGCTCCTGGGCGGACAGCTTGATGCCCCACTTCTTCAAGTTGTTCTGCGCGACGGTGGCCACGGAGTGGAAGGTGACCAGGATGTCGCCGTTGCTGATCGGCTTCGGTTGGTCCGCGCTCTCCATGAAGCGCTTCGAGGTCAGCAGCAGGCTGCGGACCGTCGAGTGCACCATGCGCGTCTTGTTGGCCGAGACCAGGAAGTGCCCCGCCGGCTGCCAGGCGGTCGGGCTGTGCAGGTCGTAGCCGAAAGTGAAGGTCTTGGCCGCGCGTTCCTTCATGTCGGCGCCGCCGGCGGACCAGTAGACCGCCCTGGCTTCCCGCGGGATCACGGTGCTCAGAATCCCGCTGCCGAGGCTCTCGGACACGAACAGGTAGCTGTTCAGGCGCTTGTAGAGCTTCTCGGACGCGGCCAGCAGCGCGGGATCGGCCCATGAGGGCAACCGGTTGACCTGCTTCAGGTAGTCGGTCAGGTAGCCCGGCATACCGGACGGCAAGGGGTCGCTGTTGTCGACCCACGCATCCCAGGCCTTGTTGACGCCCGGGATCGAGCCGTCGGCGAGGAGCCGGGCCGCCACGTCGTCCGCGTCCGGGTCCCAGACCGAGAACGGGTCGGTGACCGAGTCGGTCCCCTCGATCGAGCCCTTGGACGACCAGGACCACGCACCGGGCGCGCTCGCCACGCTCGCGAGCCCCAGCACGGCGCCGATCGACAGAGCGCGCCTTCTGGTGAGATTTTCCATTTACTTTCCTACCTTCCGTGCGTGCGCTACGTCGCCTTGAAAATGAGCCTGAGATGCAGGATCTGGCCCGGTCGCGTGGTTGTTCCTGAATGTGATTTCTGATTAACATAACGACGCGTTAGATCAACGGCAAGACCTCTGCACGGTCCAGAAACCGCTGCCGTCGCCCCTGCACCGCGCGGCAACTCTGTGACTGGGCGAAGCGCCGCCACATCCGCCCCGCATCCGACCCGCATCCGTCCGGCACCCCGAGGAGCCCCATGAACACGGAGCAGGACCAGACCGAAGCGCCGCCGCCTCCGTCGTCCTCGGTGGCCGACTCGCGACCCGCCTGGGTGTCCGGCGAACTGCTCGAGCAGTGGTGCGGGTGGGTACACCGTGACCAGAGCCGCCAAGAGGCGGACGCGCTCGGGCCGGTGACGGCGCTCGCGCCGTGGGACCTGACGCCCATCGCGCCCGTTCCCGCCTGCACCCCGAAGGACGTCGAGTCCGCGGCCTCCGCGGCCAGGGCCGCCCAGCGGGACTGGGCACGGACGCCGCTCGCGCGCCGGGCCGGGCTCGTCCTCGCCTTTCACGACCTGCTCCTCCAGCGGCAGGACCAGGTGCTCGACCTGATCCAGTGGGAGACGGGCAAGGCCCGCTATCACGCCTGGCAGGAGGTGGCGCAGGTCGCGGCGATCGCCCGGCACTACGCGCGCCGCAGCGCCCGCTACCTGACCACTCGTCGCGTACGCGGAATGGTCCCCGGCCTGACCAAGGTCGCGGAGCTCAGGGTGCCCAAGGGTGTGGTCGGCATCTCCGCCGGCCACCCCGTCGAGCAGGTGCTGGCCCACAGCCGCTGGCACGGCAAACGGTTCATCGCCCTGGACGACGCCAAACCGCTGATCTGCCTGGCGCAGGACGGCAGCCTCTACTCCGACACCACCGCGGGCCGAGGCGAGGCCAGCCTTTGGAACGTCGAGTTCCGAGGCGAGGTGACCGCCACGATGGTGTACGACGGCATGCCGGTGTTCGACCACTTCAAGCGGGTGGACGACAACACCCTCCTGGGAGTGATGAACGGCAAGGCCAGTGCTGTGTCCGCGAGCGGGCACCTCTTCTACTTCGGCCTGGAGCGCGAGTGAAGATCTCCGCGCCGCTGCTGCGCGGGCCGCAGGTGCGCGGCTGCGTCGAGGGCGATGCCGAACCCTCGGTCCTCACCCCGGAACTGGTCCAGCGCTTCTGCCGCGGTCTCCTGCCCCTCGACCGCCTGGTGACCACCTACGCCCTGGCCGACTTCGACCGGGCGGTGGCCGACCAGCGGGCCGGTCTGACACTGAAGCCGGTCCTCCTGCCGGGGACCTGACCGCACGCACCGTCCTTCCCTATTCGATCATGATCTGGAACAGGAGTCCTGATGGCCGATGTGATCTCCGCCGAGCGGTCGCTGTACGAGGACGAGCACGAGCTCCTGCGGGAGACGGCCCGAGCCTTCGCCGACAAGCACGCCGAGCCGCACGCCGAGCAGTGGCGGGCCGAGGGCAGAGTCGACCGTGAACTCTTCCGTGAAGCCGCCCGAGCGGGAATCCTCGGCTTCAACATCCCCGAGGAGTACGGCGGCGCCGGGGTCAGCGACTACCGCTTCAACGCGGTGATCGGCGAAGAGTTCTCCCGTCACCCCGCCTCGGACGGGCTCGCCTCGCTGACACTGTCCAACGACATCGTCGTTCCCTACTTCACCGACCTGACCGACGACCAGCAGAAGGCCCGCTGGCTGCCGGGTATCGCCGCCGGAGAGCTCGTCGTCGCGGTCGCGATGACGGAACCCGGAACCGGCAGCGACCTGGCCGGCATCGCCACCACCGCCGTCCGCGACGGCGACGACTACGTGGTCAACGGGAGCAAGGTCTTCATCTCCAACGGCCAGAACGCCGACCTGGTCGTCACCGCCGTACGCACCGGACCGGACCGCCACGGCGGGATCAGCCTGCTGGTCGTCGAGGCGGACCGGCCCGGCTTCTCGCGGGGGCGCAACCTGGAGAAGGTCGGCCTGCATGCCCAGGACACCAGCGAGCTGTTCTTCCAGGACGTCCGGGTGCCGACGGCCAATCTGCTCGGCCAGGAGGGCGCGGGCTTCAAGGCCCTGATGCGCAACCTGCCCCAGGAGCGGATCTCGATAGCCGCCAACGCCGTGGCGTCCATCGAGGGCGTGCTGGAACGCACCCTGGAGTACGTCAGGCAACGCAAGGCGTTCGGCCGGCCGATCGGCTCCTTCCAGAACACCCGCTTCGAACTGGCCGACATGGTGACCACCGCCCGGGTGGGGCGCGCCTACCTGGACGATCTGCTCGCCCGGCACTCCCGCGGCAGGCTGAGCGCGGTGGATGCCGCATCGGCGAAGTTCTGGGCCACCGAGCGATACGTCGACATCGTCGGACGCTGCCTCCAACTGCACGGCGCCTACGGCTACATGCTCGAATACCGCATCGCCCACGACTACCTGGACTCGCGCATCACCACCATCTACGGCGGCACCACCGAGATCATGAAGGAGATCGTCGGCCGGGATCTGGGCCTGTAGAGCGAGTTTTTCGAGGGTGGCAGCACCGCCCCGGCCTGGGAGACCACCGAACGGCCGCCGCCTTCGACGCGGACACGCGGGTAGCACCCGATATGCTTCTTCGCCTGGGAAGTGCCTCCGGCCGGAGAGGGAGCAAGGGCTCGACAATCCTCATTCTTGCTGGTCAGGGGCATACTTCGTTTACCTGGCCACCCGCCGGACACTGCACTTCATGACGCGACGATGGGTGAATGCGATGCCTCTTGAGGGCGAGTACGGGCCGAGTCCGGCGCAGTGGGTGCGCGATCAGGTCGAGCTGTACGAGAGTTCGGGAGGCACGCAGGGATTGACGCTCTGGGACACGGGCCTGCCCGTCGTCATTCTCACGACGCGCGGCGCGAAGAGCGGCAAGATCCGCAAGATCCCGTTGATGCGCGTGGAGCACGAGGGGCGGTACGCGGCCGTGGCCTCGAAGGGCGGCTTCCCACGTCACCCGGTCTGGTACTTCAACATCAAGTCCGACCCGCACGTGGAGCTCCAGGACGGCCCCGCACGCCGGGACATGACGGCCCGTGAGATCACCGGGGATGAGAAAGCCGAGTGGTGGGAGCGCGCGGTCGCCGCGTATCCGCCGTACGCCGAGTATCAGGAGAAGACCGACCGTGTGATCCCCGTCTTCGTGCTCGAGCCCGCGCGCGGGTAGGACCCGACGCTTCTTCGTGGGATTGCGCAGCGGGCCGCCGCGGCGGCCGAAGGGGGCGGGCCGCTGCACGCCTATGGCTGTATTACTGACGGGTCAGTACGGTGCTTCCCAACTGCCCTACCCCACAGGAGAGTTGGGAGATCTGCATGACGCCAGCCTCACGCAGAAGATCAATGGCCGCGGGTACCGTGCTCGCGGTGGCGGTGCTCGGGCTCCCCGGGTCCGCCGCGGCGCAGAGCGAGAACGCCCCGGACGCCACCCGCTCGGCCCACTCCGCGGTGCAGGCCGCCGGGAATGCCCCCGCTGCCGCGAAGCACGGCAAGGGCAAGGGCAAGGGCAAGCACCACGGTCAAGCCGCCAAGCACCCAGGCAAGCATCACCGAAAGCACCCAGGAAAGAAGAAGGCCCCCGGCGAGATCCTCGGCTCGAAGCCGTCCTCGTTCCAGTACACGCCGGGCGTTCCGACCCCCACCAAGGCCTGGAAGATCACCTACCGGTCGACCTCCGCAGACGGACGGCCCAACGCGGTCTCCGGCACCGTGATCGTCCCCGACGACGGCAAAGCCACCCCGCGCCCGCTGATCACGTACGCCGTCGGCACGGTCGGTCTCGGCGACAAGTGTGCGCCGTCCGCCGGTTTCCCGGGCGGCACGACGGCTGAGGCCCCGCTCGTCAACGCCGCGCTGGTACGGGGCTACGCCGTCGTCGTCACCGACTACGAGGGCCTCGGCACCCCCGGTGACCACACCTACATGGTCGCCAAGGCGCAGGGCAGTGCCGTGCTCGACGCGGCGCGTGCCGCACAGCGGCACCCCGAGGCGGCGAAGTACGGCGTCGCTGCGGATGCGCCCGTCGGCATCATGGGCTACTCGCAGGGCGGCGGCGCGAGCGCGAAGGCCGCCGAAATGGCGGCGACCTACGCTCCCGAGTTGAAGGTCGCGGGAACGGCGAGCGGCGGCGTTCCCGCCGATCTCACCAAGGTCGCCGACTCGCTGGAGGGCGGGGACAGCGCCGGATACCTGCTGATGTCCGCCGTCGGCCAGAACGCCGCCCACCCGGCCCTGGCCCTCGGCAAGTACCTCAACGCCGAAGGCCGCAAGCTCGCCCAAGTAGTGCGGAGCGAGTGCGTCGGTACGGTCCTGGAGGCCGGGCGCGGCAAGGCGATCGAGGACGTCACGACGTCCAACCCGCTGGAGCGGCCGGACTGGCAGAGGGCCATCGGCAAGCAGTTGATCGGCACCCAGCGCCCGTCGGCGCCCACGTTCGTGTACCACGGGGATGCGGACGAGACGATCCCCTACGCGGTCGGACAGAAGTTGCGGGCCGACTGGTGCGCGAAGGGCAACGCCGTGCAGTGGACGTCCT
Organism: Streptomyces sp. NPDC056486; assembly: GCF_042795295.1. NCBI lineage: Bacteria > Bacillati > Actinomycetota > Actinomycetes > Kitasatosporales > Streptomycetaceae > Streptomyces > Streptomyces sp. NPDC056486. The sequence goes on along the minus strand of NZ_JBHTSF010000017.1, from coordinate 81,474 downwards.
TCGCCGGGCAATCCCACGTGGGGACGGCCATCCAGGGCAACGGCCCGGCACTTGAGTGGCTCGGCCGGCGCTTCGCCGGCGAACCCGCATCCGGCAACTGCGGCACCTGAGCCGAACGACTCCTGATCGCCTCTCCGCCACCGTCACCGTCCATCGGCGGCGGAGAGGCGCCGATGCGTGGCCCGGGATGGCCGCCGTGGTGGCCGACGGCTGCCACGAACACCAGGTCGCTCAGGAGCTCCGACCAGGTGGCGTGGCGCGGCAACTCGTCTGCACAGAAACGGTGTTGCGTGGCCGTCGCCGTAAGGGGGCGGGATGGTGTCATGGCCGTGAGGGCATCCGGGTGCGTGCCGCTCAGCGGCCTGTCGCCAGGTTCGCCCCGCCGGTGCAGTCCAGCACCACCCCGGTGATGAAGCCGTTCGTGGCAAGGGAGTTGATCGCCTGCGCCACCTCTTCGGGGGTGCCGACGCGGCCCACCGGGGTCGTCGTCGCGAGCCCCGCGAACAGCTCCTCGCGCTGCGCGGCCGGGACCCGGTTCCACCAGGGGGTGTCGATGACACCGGGAGAGACGGCGTTGATCCGGCGCGGGGCCAGTTCGACGGCGAGCGGCGGGATCATCGACTCCAGGGCTCCGTTGATCGCGGCCAGGCCCGAGGTGCCGGGGAAGGCGGCGCGGGCCGAGGCGGCCGTGATGAAGGTGACCGAGGCCTGCTCGGTCAGGTGCCCTAAAGCGGCCTGCAGAATGCGCAGTTGGGGCCAGAACTTGGCATCGAAGCCCTGCGCGAGCTGGGCCAGGTCCAGATCGGCGAACGGGCCGCTGCCCGCCGCGCCGCTGACCGCGATGACCAGATGGTCGATGGGGGCGGTGGCGGCGAAGAAGGCGTCGATGTCTGCCTGGTCGGTGGCGTCCATGCGGTATGTGGAGGTCTTGCCGCCGATCCGGGCGGCAGCCTCGTCGAGCTTCGTCCGGTCACGACCGGTGATCGTGACCTCGGCGCCGCCTTGGGCGAAGAGTGCAGCGGTGGCCTCGCCGATGCCGGAGCTGCCGCCCATGATGACGGCGTGGGCGCTGCTGGAAGGTGTTGCAGAAGCCATGGTGACCTTGTCCTCGTGTTTCCGGAGGGCTTTCTGGCTCTCCATCTTTGTCGAGACCGGCGGTCTCGGTAAGATGAGTGTTGTCGAGACCGGTAGTCTCGTCAAGGGGTTCGGGGGAATCCCCAGGGAACACGTCCTGGAACGCACGGAGAGAAGGTGACGGCGATGAGCGCCGAACGGGCCCACACGGGACGCCGCCGCAACGAGGAAGCGCGCCGGGCCGTCCTCGAGGCGGCGTTGAGGTTGATCGCGGACGCGGATGGCGCACCCGTCGGCGTGGACGCCATCGCGCGGGAGGCAGGGGTCGGCAAACAGACCCTCTACCGGTGGTGGCCTTCGAAGGGCGCGGTGCTGCTGGATGCTCTGACCGACCGCGCGCAGCGAGCCGTACCCGTGCCGGACTCCGGCTCGCTGCGCGAGGACCTACGGGCCGTGGTCACCTCGACGTTCGAGGAGGCGCAGGCGGCACCGGTCGGCCCCGCCCTGCGCACCGTGGCGCAGGAGGCCGCCCGAGACCCCCGTCTCGCCGACCTGATGCGGGAGTTCACGCAGGCCCGCCGGACGGCGCTGCGCGAGGTGCTCACCCGCGGGCAGGAGCGCGGCGAATTGACGGCGGACAGCGACCTCGACCTGATGGTGGATCAGGTGTACGGAGTCTTCTGGTACCGCTTCCTCCTCGGACACGCCCCGCTGGGCGAGCGAGAGGCCATCAGCCTTGCCGACTCCCTTGTACGGCAGGGCTGATGACGAGGGGGATCCCGACTACTTCACAGGTCGGCCGACATCACCGTGCGTGGAGCGCTGCGTCCTTCCGGCGGGGTCACGGTCACCGTCGCGTCGTCCGTAGCCTCGCGCGTCACCTGGTAAACGGCGGCAGGGCGGCCGGAGTGGTCGGGGACCGTGACCGTCACCTGGTGTGCGTCGGGGGTGACGAGCAGGGTGAGGTCGTCGAGCCAGTCCCCGTCGGGTCGTTGTGTGTCGGAGCCGAGTGGGAGGACCGCTCCCGGGCGGACGTACAGGGGCAGGCTGTCGAAGCCGTGCTGTTCGCGGCGCCAGACCGGCCCCTGGACGTGTTCGCCGGTCAGGAGGTGGGTCCAGGTGCCCGGGGGCAGGTAGTACTCGACGTCGCCGTCGGTCGAGAAGACCGGGGCGACGAGCAGGTCGGGGCCGAGCATGTACTGCCGGTCCAGGCCGCGGGCGGTGGGGTCCTCGGGGAACTCGAGGAGCATGGGCCGCATCAGCGGCACGCCGGTGTGGTGGGCTTCGGCCGCGGCGCCGTACAGGTAGGGCATGAGCCGGTGCTTGAGCCGTGTGAACTGCCGTGTCACGTCGACGGCTTCGTCACCGAACTCCCACGGCACCCGGTAGGAGCTGGAGCCGTGCAGGCGGCTGTGCGAGGAGAGCAGGCCGAAGGCGAGCCAGCGCTTGAAGACCGCCGGGTCCGGGGTGCCCTCGAAGCCGCCGATGTCGTGCGACCAGAAGCCGAAGCCCGACAACGACAGTGACAGACCACCGCGCAGCGACTCCGCCATCGCACCGAACGACGAGAAGCAGTCGCCGCCCCAGTGCACCGGATACTGCTGGCCGCCCGCCGTCGCCGAACGCGCGAACAGGACGGCCTCGCCCGTGCCGCGTTCCTTCTCCAGGAGCTCGAAGACGGTGCGGTTGTACAGGTGCGTGTAGTAGTTGTGCATACGCTCCGGGTCGGAGCCGTCGTGCCAGACCACGTCGGTGGGGATGCGCTCGCCGAAGTCGGTCTTGAAGCAGTCGACGCCCTGGTCGAGCAGGACCTTCAGCTTCGCCTGGAACCAGGCGCAGGCCTCGGGGTTCGTGAAGTCGACGAGCGCCATGCCCGCCTGCCACAGGTCCCACTGCCAGATGTCGCCGTTCGTCCGCTTCACCAGATACCCCGCGGCGGCGGCCTCGTCGAACAGGGCGGACTTCTGCGCGATGTACGGGTTGATCCACACGGAGATCTTCAGTCCCCGTCCCTTCAGCCGGGCCAGCATGCCCTCGGGGTCGGGGAAGACATCCGGATCCCACTCGAAGTCCGACCACTGGTACTCACGCATCCAGAAGCAGTCGAAGTGGAAGACGCTCAGCGGGATGTCGCGCTCGGCCATGCCGTCGACGAAGGACGTCACCGTCTCCTCGTCGTACTGCGTCGTGAAAGAGGTGGTGAGCCACAGTCCGAACGACCACGCAGGCGGCAGCGCGGGGCGGCCGGTGAGCGCGGTGTAGCGGCGCAGGACGTCTTTCGGTGTCGGGCCCGCGACGACGAAGTACTCCAGCGTCTGGTCCTGGACGCTGAACTGCATCTGGCCGACCGACTCCGAGCCGATCTCGTAGCTCACCTTGCCGGGGTGGTTGACGAACACGCCGTAAGCGCCGGTGGGGGAGAGGTGCAGGCTGAACGGGACGTTCTTGTAGGCCTGTTCGCTGTTCGTGCCGCCGTCGGCCTGCCACATGTCCACGACCTGGCCGTTCTTGACGAACGGGGTGAAGCGTTCGCCCAGACCGTAGACCTGTTCGCCGACGCCGAGCGCCAGCCGCCCGGCCATGTGATGTGCGCCGTCACCGGTGGTGAAGAAGGCCGTGCCCTTGCGGCCTGCCGATGTGATCTCCCGGCCGTCCGCGTCACGGAACGACAGCGCCCAGGGGGCGGCCTGGTCAAGGCGTGCGGTGAGGGGGCCGCTGGTCAGCTCGATCATGTCGCCGTCGCGGCGCACTTGGCCGACCCCGGTGTCGGCGCCCGGCAGGCCGAAGTCCGGGCCGAGGCGGCGTTTGCCCGCAAGGTGTGTGGTGCGGACGCCGATGACGCCCTCGGCGGGGGAGAAGCAGTCGACGGTCAGCAGGGGGGAGTTGAGGGTGTCGCCGCGGCGCTCGACGCGCTTGATCGCGGCGTGGGCGGTGAAGCGGTCGGCGTCGGCTCGGACACTGCGGACCTCGGTCGCGTACGAGGCCTCGACCCCGTCGCGCATGAGCCAGAAGCCGTCGGTGAACTTCATGATCTTCCTCAGGGTGGTGCGGGGTGGCAGTTCGGGTCGCAGGAGCCGTCGGGGGCAGGGAACGGCCGGTGCCAGGTCCCTGGTCGAGAGGGACGGGGCGGGCTGGATGGTGTCGTGGAGCGGGCCGCGGCCAACTCCCCCTGCCGATGACGATGCTGGTCGGTGGCGTGGGCCCCTCAACGGACTTGGGATCTTGAAGGCGCAGTAGCTACCCGTGCCATTTGATCGCACAGAAAACAAAACGGCAAGGGTCCTTCTTCAGCGTCAACGCGGAAGCGCTTCGATTCTTGATAGCGCCAGGTAGTGACGATTTTGCAGGGCGTGAAGTTGGCTCCTGGGTCTAGCGTCGAAGCGCTTGGTGCCGTATTAGTCATGTCAGAAAACAAACCCGCAGCAAAGGGCCGCACCATGTCCGACCGCTTCACCCGCACTCCCGAAGACACGTTCACGTTCGGTCTGTGGACCGTCGGTTGGCGGGGCAATGACCCCTCCGGCGACGCCACCCGCCCCGCGCCGGTCCCCGTCGACTCCGTACGCCGGCTCGCCGAACTCGGTGCGTACGGCGTGACGTTCCACGACGACGACCTGGCGCGTACGAGGACCACGACGTGAACGCCGCCGTCCAGCGCTCCATGGCTTTCGAGCGCCTCGACCAGCTCGCCATGGAGCACCTGCTCGGCGTGCGCCGAGCCCTGCACCCCCCGATCGAGCCCGTACGGCCGAGGCCGGAGCCGTACCGGGATCTGTGAACACCCCGGCGGGACACGGGCGTCCCGCCGGTCCTGCCACCCCTCCCAGGCAAGGGCAACCACCGTGACAGCAGCACACATACCGCAGCGCGCGCGTGTCAGGCGCCGCCGTGCCGGTCGGCGGGCGACGGTCCCGCTCACCGTTGTCTCCGCGCTCGTGGCCACCGCGGCACTCACCGGATGCGGCCAGCAACGCGACGACGACGTCTACACCGTCCTCAACTCGTCGACCGACGACTCGTATCACGGCTGGGACGCCGCCACCCTGTCCCGCTGCAGCAAGCGGCTCGGCATCACCATCGAGCAGCAGAGCGTGCCGGCCGCACAGGTCATGACGAAGTCACTGCGCATGGCCTCGTCGAAGTCACTGCCGGACGTCATCCAGTTCGACGCCTCCGAAATGCCGACGTTCGCCGAGGCCGGCGGCCTGATCGACCTGCGCACGCTGGGCCTGTCCACCCAGGACATACCGCGGGGCATCGTCGACTTCGGCTCCTACAAGGGCACCTACTACGGGGCCGCGCGCACGGTGAACACCCTCGCCCTGTTCTACAACAAGGACACCTTGAAGAAGGCGGGCCTCGAAGTGCCCACCACCTGGGACGAGATGCGACGATCCGCCAAGAAGCTCACCCAGAGCAGGCAGTACGGCATCGCCCTGAGCGCGGGCGGCGCGGAGGACGGCGTCTTCCAGTTCACGCCGTTCATGTGGTCCAACGGCGGTGACGAGTCGCGCCTCGCGAGCAAGCCGGTCGCCCAGGCGCTCGACTACTGGAAGGGCCTCATCAAGGACGGCTCGCTCTCCAAGTCGACCGTCAACTGGACCCAGGCCGACGTCAACGACCAGTTCATGGCGGGCAACGCCGCAATGATGATCAACGGTCCGTGGCAGGTCGAGACTCTCAACACCAAGAAGAACCTGGACTGGGGCATCGCCCGGATCCCCGTGCCGAAGGCGGGGGAGGACTCCGTCGGCCCGCTCGGCGGCGCCGTCCTCACCGTGCCCAAGACCGGTGACACCGCGCGCGAAAGGACCGCCGCGAAGATCATCGACTGCATGGCGGGCGAGAAGGAACAGATCACCTACGCGCGCAACAGCTGGATGGTCCCGGCCAACGAGAAGGCCGCCGCCGTCTGGCGCAAGGAAGTGCCCGAACTCGACGCCCTCGCCGACCAGGTGGCCACCGCGCGCTCGCGCACGGCCAAGGTCGGCGCGCGCTGGTCGTCCGTGTCGCTCGCCCTGCAGAGCGCCTTCCAGTCCGCCCTCACCGGGCAGTCCAGCGAGGCCGCGCTCCAGCGCGCCCAGCAGCGCGCCACGAGCGGGAAGTGACGTGACGAACATGTCGACCACCACAGCCTCCGCGACCGTGCCCGCCGCCGATGCCCCGACGACCACCGCCAAGAAGCCCGACCCGGCACGCGCGCGGCGCCGCCGCAGGCTCTCCCAGTGGGGCTTCATCGCGCCCGCGGTCATCTTCATGCTGCTCTTCTTCGGCTACCCGCTCGTGCGCAACGTCCTGATGAGCTTCCAGGACTACTCGCCCTCCACCTTCTTCGACGGCAAGGCCCCGTTCAACGGCACCGACAACTGGAGCAAGGTCTTCCAGGACGACCTGTTCGGCAAGGCGCTGTGGCACACCGTCGTCTTCACCGTCGGTTCCCTGATCGGCCAGTTCGGCATCGGCCTCGCGCTCGCCGTCTTCTTCACCAAGAGATTCCCGCTGAACGGCGTGCTGCGCTCCCTGATCCTGCTGCCCTGGCTCGTCCCGATGGTCGTCTCCGGCATCGTGTGGCGCCGCATCCTGGACCAGGACACCGGCGTCCTCAACTCCTTCCTCGACACCTTCGGCCTGGGCGGCGCCACCCCCTGGCTGACCAGCCCCGGCATGGCCCTGTTCTCCGTCATCCTGGTGAACATCTGGATCGGCATCCCCTTCAACCTGGTGATCCTGTATGGAGGCCTTCAGGAGGTGCCCAAGGAGCTGTACGAGGCCGCTTCCCTGGACGGCGCCTCCGCCTGGCGGACGTTCCGCTCGATCACGCTGCCCCTGCTGAAGCCGGTCATCACCGTCGTCCTGGTCCTCGGCTTCATGTCGACGGTCAAGATCCTCGACCTGATCCTCGCCCTGACCGACGGCGGCCCCGCCGACTCCACCCAGACCCTGGGCACCCTTACCTACCAGAACTCCTTCGTGCAGCTGGACTTCGGCGCGGGCGCCGTCGTCGGCAACGTCCTGATCCTGATCTCCGCCGTCTTCGCGGTGTTCTACCTGCGCGCCAACCGCGCCGAGGGGAAGTGACCGGCATGGCGACCACCACCGTCACCGAGACACCCGCCGCCCAGGGACCCGCCACCAGGGCCAAGCGCCGCTGGGGTGCCACAGCCGTCGGCGTACTCATCCTGTGCGTGATGCTCTTCCCGCTCTACTGGATGCTCAACACGGCCCTGCAGCCCACATCCGGCCTCCTGGAGGTCTCGCCCGTCCCGCACGGGGTGGACCTGTCCGGGTTCACCTCCGCCATCCGCGAGCAGGGCGGCCACCTGCTGACCTCGCTCGCCGTAGCCTTCGGCGCCGTCACCATCTGCCTCGCCATCGCCGCCCCTGCCGCCTACGGGCTCGCCCAGTTCCGGCTCCGCGGCACTCGCACCATCGTCTTCGGCACGCTCATCACCCAGATGGTGCCGGGCATCGTCATCGCCAACGCGCTCTACAGCGCGTACGTCGATCTAGGCCTGGTCAACTCCTACTTCGGCCTCATGCTCGCCGACGCCTCGCTCGGCATCCCCTTCGCCATCGTCCTGATGCGCTCCTTCATGGTGGCCATCCCTCAGGAGGTCATCGAGGCCGCCGAGGTCGACGGCGCGGGCAGGCTGCGTACCTTCGTGCAGGTCGTGCTCCCGATGAGCCGCAACTCCCTGATCACCGCGGGCCTGTTCTCCTTCCTGTACGCGTGGAGCGACTTCATGTTCGCGCTCACGCTCAACACCACCGACGACGTCAAGCCGGTCACCCTCGGCATCTACCAGTACATCGGCGCGCACGTCGGCGACTGGGGCTCCGTCATGGCCGCATCCGTCCTGTCCGCGATCCCGGCAGCGGTGCTGCTCGTCCTCGCCCAGAAGTACATCGCCGCCGGTATCACCGGCGGATCCGTCAAGTAAGGCCATTCATGAGCGACTTGCCCCTCTTCCCCTCCGGCTTCGTCTTCGGCGCGGCCACCGCCTCGTACCAGATCGAGGGAGCCGTGCACGAGGACGGCCGCGGCCCCTCCATCTGGGACACCTACTGCCATACCCCGGGCCGCGTCGACGGCGGCGACACCGGCGACGTGGCCTGCGACCACTACCACCGCTACCCCGAAGACGTGGCCCTGCTGCGCGACCTGGGGGTCGACTCGTACCGCTTCTCCATCGCCTGGCCCCGCATCCAGCCCACCGGGTCAGGGCCCGCCAACGCCAAGGGCCTGGACTTCTACTCGCGGCTCGTCGACGAACTCCTCGCAGCGGGCATCGAGCCGGCCGCCACCCTCTACCACTGGGACCTGCCGCAGGCCCTGGAAGACCGAGGCGGCTGGCGCGTGCGCGAGACCGCCGAACGATTCGGCGAGTACACGCAGATCGTCGCCGAGCACCTCGCCGACCGCGTACCCCGCTGGATCACCCTCAACGAGCCATGGTGCAGCGCGTTTCTCGGCTACTCCGTCGGCCGCCATGCCCCCGGCGCCCAGGAGGGCACCGGCGCCCTGGCCGCCGCGCACCACCTGCTCGTCGGCCACGGCCTGGCGATGAAAGCGCTGCGTGCGGCCGGCGTCCGAGAGGCGGGTATCACCCTCAACCTCGACCGCAACGTGCCCGCGAGCGACGCGCCCGCCGACCACGAGGCCGCCCTACGCGCCGATACCCAGCACAACCTGGTGTGGACGGAGCCGATCCTCGCGGGCCGCTATCCGGCGACCGAGCAGGACACCTGGGGCGAGCTGATCACCCGTCAGGACTTCCGCCGTGACGGGGACCTCGATCTGATCGCCCAGCCGCTGGACTTCCTCGGCGTCAACTACTACCGGCCGATCGTGGTCGCCGACGCCCCCTACCGCGAGCCCGACCCCTCCCGTCGAGTCGCCACGGACAACCGCTACCGGGAGATGACCTACCCGGACGTGCGGCGCACGGCCATGAACTGGCCCGTGGTGCCCGAGTCCTTCACGGACTTGCTGACCGCGCTGAAGGACACCTACGGTCAGGCCCTGCCGCCGATCCACATCACCGAGAACGGCTCGGCCGAGCACGATGCGGTGGATCAGGACGGCGGCGTCCACGACCCGGACCGCGTCGCCTATCTGCACAGTCACCTGACAGCTCTGCGCACCGCCATGGACGCGGGCGTCGACGTACGCGGCTACTACGTCTGGTCGCTGCTCGACAACTTCGAGTGGGCCCTTGGCTATGCCAAGCGGTTCGGGATCGTACGCGTCGACTACGACACCCACCAGCGCATCCCGAAGGACAGCTACCACTGGTACCGGCAGCTGATAGCGGCACACCGGGGCTGACACCCTCCCGCAGCGCGCGGCGGACCGACACCGCCGGGCCCCCGCCCGGGCCGAGATGTCAGTCCGCCACGCGCTCCACGTACGCCGCCGGGTCCGCCAGGACCTCGCGCACCACGCGCGCGGCCGCGCCCCGCGCCGCATCACCGGACGAGGACGAGGCCCGCAGCCGCTTGCTGCCCGGCGTCCACAGGCCCGACACCACACGGGCGGTCAGCTCCTCGTCGGCGGCGGGGGCGAGCCACGGCATGAGGTCGCGGAAGACACCGCCCAGAATCACCGCGTCCGGGTCGATCAGATTCACCGCGCCCGACAGAACCCGGCCAAGGCGGCGCCCGGCCTCCTCGATCGCGCACCGGGCCTGCGGCTCACCCTCGCGCGCCCGGCGCTCCAGCTCCGCGAGCCCGGTCAGGCCCGCGCTCTCGTCGAGCCCCGCCGCCCGCAACAGCGCCGCCTGTCCCGCGTACTGCTCCAGACAGCCCCGCGCACCGCAGCGGCACTCGGGGCCGTCCGGCTCCACCACCACATGCCCGATCTCACCGGCGAACCCATGGGCGCCCCGCAAGAGTTGACCGTTGAGGACCAGGGCGCCGCCGATACCGATCTCGCCGGTCAGGTAGATGAAGCTGGTCACGCGGTCGTCGCCGTCGCCGAACCACAGCTCGGCCATGGCCGCCAGGTTCGCCTCGTTGTCGGCGCTGACCGGCAGCGCGCGGTGCGTGGGATGCAGCGCCGTCAACGCCTGCGCGAACAGCCCCTCCACGGCCACCCGGTTCCAGCCCAGGTTCGGCGCCTGCCGCACCGAACCGCCGGAGACCAGGGCGGGCAGGGCCAGTTCGGCACCGACGGGGCGAAGCTTCTGCTGCGCGGCCGACTCGATGGCCCGGGACGCGAGCCGCGCCGCCCGGGCCAGGACCGTGGCGGGCGGGGCGCCCCGGTTGTCGGTGCGCTCCACCAGGCGAACGCGGTCGGTGCCGGTGAGGTCGATGACGCACACCGTCACGTAGTCGATGTTGATCTCGACCCCGAGCCCGGCGGGCCCGGTCCGCGCCACCTGCAGCGCTGTGCCAGGGCGACCCGCCTGTCCGCTGAACGTCTTGCCCCACTCGGTGAGGAACCCCTCGGTGAGGAGCTGGTCCACGAGCGATGACACCGCGGCCCGGGTCAGTCCCACCCGAGCGGCAACGTTGGCGCGGGTCGTCTCACCCGCGTCATGGACCGTGCGCAGCACCAGGCTCAGGTTGTGCCGCCGTACGGTCGCCTTGTCGGCCTTTGACGGCGCGGCGGACGGATCGTTGCTGTTCATCGTAGGTCCGACCCTATGCGAAGGGCCGCGGCTGCTGCGTTTAGCAGGTGCCGTCCGACACCTTGAGGCCTGTGCCGGCTCCCGCCGTTCTGCCCACGATGGCGGGCACGCAGGCGGCGCTGTCGAGGGAGTGGGAGTAGGGGATGCTCACCGTGGTGTTGGACGTGGGGTTGGGGCCTGCCGGGTGGTACTCGTCGTCGGTGGGGGACCAGGTCACCGTGTCGAAGGTGTTGCCGCTGACCTGCCAGTAGCCGGCCGCGTCGGTGTAGAAGGTGCCCAGGACGTCCTTGGAGTTCTTGAAGTAGTTGTTGTCCACCTTGGCCTTGGCTCCGGCGCGGGAGTTGATGCCGGACTCGTTCAGGCCGGTGTAGTAGTTGTTGTAGATGTGGGCCGTGCCGCCGCGGAGCAGGGGCGTGCGGGAGTCGATGTTCTCGTACTTGTTGTGGTCGTAGGTGATGTAGCTGTTGGATACGTCGCTCTCGCTGGACCCGACGAGGCCGCCGCGCCCGGAGTTGCGCAGGATGCTGTACGACAGCGTCACGTACTGCGTGTTGTTCTTCATGTCGAAGAGGCCGTCGTAGCCCTGCGACTCCCCGCCCGACGCCTCGAGCGTCGTGTGGTCGACCCAGACGTTGCGGACGTCGCTCTCCATGCCGATGGCGTCGCCGCCGTTGGAGGTGGGGGAGCCGGACTTCTTGACGTTCTTGACGGTCACGTTCCGGATGATGATGTTGCTGGAATCGCGTATGTGGATGCCCAGTTGGTCGAAGACGGCGCCGCTGCCGACGCCGATGAGCGTGACGTTGCTGATCTGCTTGAGCTCGATCACGCCGGCGGCGGTGTTGCAGCTGTCGCCCGACACCTTCGCGGTGTTGGCGTGGTTGATCGTCCCCTCCACCTCGATGGTGATCGGGGTGTCGTCGGCGGCGCGGTTGCACAGGGCCGTGTGGATCGCGGTGCCCGTCGTGGCCCGCACCGTGTTCCCGCCCGCGCCGCCGGTGGTACCGCCGTTCTGCGTCGCGTAGCCGGTGGCGCTGCCGGCCGCGGCCGGGGCCGTGGGCTGCGCCGACGCCTCCGGCAGCGTCAGCGCCGCACCACTCGCGGCCGTGACGGCCAGGGCGGCCAGCGTGACGTGCAGTCTTCGTGTACGTGCTCGGCTCATGGTCGGCTCCCTGTTCATCGTTGAATGCCGGGTGTCGTTGTCCCGCGTGCCGTAGTCGTCGCGGGGGCTCCGGAGGTTGCCGCCCTGTCGCCGTGGTCTACGACGTTGCGCCGCCGGGCGGCGAGACCCTCAGTACTGCAGTGCGGGTCAGAGTCGGTGGGACTGCGCCCACTGCACGGGGGCCTCGTACACCAGTCGGCATGTCTCGGACGCGATCGATGGCACCGGCTTGCCCGGGGGCAGGGCCGGCGAGAGCGCTTCGAAGACGGCCCGAACTCGGACGTCGGTGTAGGCATGGATGCGGCTTGTCGCCTGGAGCCAGGCACCGCCGCCGGGAAGCGGGGTCACCTCGGCGAAGGCTCCGCCGGCCCGCAGGGCGGGGACGCCGCCCAGGGCCGTGACGACGCCGGGGGAGCAGACGGTCAGCCACCCGTACCCGCGCAGCGTCGTCTCAAGCTCGGGCAGGGTGTCCCCCAGGAGCAGGCCCAGACCGTCTTCGAGGGCGGGGTCCTGGAACTCCTCCGTCGTACGCACGGCGACCAGGGACACCACACCCGGCGCGTCGTCGTCACGGGTGACCGAGACCTCGAGCCAGGGCTCGCCGGGTTGGCCCTCGGCGTCGAGCAGCGCCAGCTGCAGTTGCGCATCGAGGGGCCGGTTGCCGAGCTGTTGGAGGAAGTCCTGCCAGTTGGCGGGGGAGAAGTAGGTCTCGACCAGCCGCTGCCGACCGCGGACGGTCTAGTAGTAGAGGAAGGAGGCCCAGAGCGTTCCGGGTGCCCCGAGGGGGCCGTCGCCCTCGTCAGCCAGGGCCTGCGCGGTGAGGTCCAGACCGTGGTCGAAGCCGTCGCCGAGCGTTCCGGCCAGGGGGCCCACGGCCTCGGTGAACCAGCCGCGTGCCAACTGCCGGAAAGCGTCTCCCTCGGTGGGGCAGGGCAGGTTGATCTCAGCCCGGAGAGTCGAGTTCAACCGGATGGCCTGCTCCGCCGTCATGCCGTGCCCGTCCGATCGGTCCGGGAACCGGGAAGGCGTACTGCCGCCGGATGATCACGCAGGACCGCTGTGAGACGGTCGCGCCGGGGCCGTTCCGAGCGCCCCGAGGCCGCGTCGGTTGGCGTGTTTGCACGCTGATGTTCCAGCGTGTGGCGGGCATCATCGGGATCGGGCTTGAGGAGCTGGGGAGGGAGACAGGATGGCCGTGCGTGCGCGCCTGGCGAGGGTTGCCGGGGTAATGGTCCTGACTGCGGGGACCCTGGCGGGTGCAACATGGCCCGCCGCGGCGGGAGATGCGGGGACCATGGTCTGCGGCCACTGGTGGACCAATAGATCACCCAACACGGCCAGTGTGTCGGTAGACGGGGTGAACGTTCGGTCAGGACCGCACACCGGCTGCAGGTCGCACGGACAGGTTTCGTCCAGCCACAAGATGTACCTGCACTGCTGGACAGAAGGCACCAAAGTCGGCAGCACCGACGTATGGTGGCACGCGCGAAAATCCGGTTCCGACCTCCAGGGATGGATCAGCGGCTACTACCTGTTTGCCCTGCCCGTCAACAGCGCGTACTGCTGAACAGCCGCGCGCACAGACCCGTCGCAAGAGCGAGGGCGCGGCGGCCAAGCACATCGACTCCCTCCTCGCCGAGCTGGACCTGCCCCGGGCGGGCGGCGACCACCGGCGGGTACCGGCGGCGCCGGGGTTCCTGGAAGGAAACGGCTGGCCCCAGGCGCTGTCGAAGGCCTGGCCGGCACCGGGGGGCGAAAACTTGGTGTGCGGGGCCGACGGAACCGGGTAATCTCTTAGTCATGTTCTTCCAGAAGCTGATTTACGAGTGAGCGCGTGACGGGCCCCTGCTGATGTCCTTCGACGTCGCCGCGCCCGTCCCCCACCGATGAATCCGTAGATCACTTCACGTCATTCCGGGAGAACCAGTGAGCAAGAACATCAACAACCCCGTGGGCATGGGCGGCGGCCAGCGCAAGAAGCTGTCCCGCGCCGAGCGGCAGAACAACGGTCCGCACCGCAACCTCGACCGCCAGGGTGCCGCCGACCAGAAGGCGGAGCTGGTGCGCAAGATGCGCGAGAAGACGGGCGCAGTCAAGGACGCCGGGCAGACGGGCGAGGACACCGCACAGAGCTGACGCACCGCCGCCGCGGGGCGGCACCGCACGGCACAGGGCCCGGACCGCGACGCGCGGTCCGGGCCCTGTGCCGTACTCCACAGCCAACACACGACCCGGCCCCGGGCCGCGCCACACAGGAGCACGGAACCATGACCGGCACTCACCGCCGCTGAAGCGGTACGTTCACGCGCTCAGATTCATCAACGCGAAGAACACGTCACCGCGGACCACCTCGAAGGGTGCATCGAGCAGTTCGGCCAGCTCCGCGATGTCGCTCGGCGTCCAGCTCCAGGCGTTGATCGCGGCGGCGATGAACATGGGCTCCGACTCGTCCCTGCCCTCGATGTGACGCAGCAGTCCGTCGCGAAACTCCTTGCCCTTTCCTTGCGGGTAGAAGTTGCCGATCACCGGAAGCCCGGCCGGCCTGATCTGCAGGTCGCCCGTCTCCCAGGACTGGATGATCCCGCGCAGCGGCGTGTTCTTCCGGTACGAGCCCACGACGCGCTCGTCGAAGGGGAGCCAGCCGTCGTTCGCGGCGTTGCGGGGGTTGTAGGCGTAGGCCAGATCCATGCCGGTGCGGCGCAGGAACCGGCCGGAGAGTTCCGTGTACGCGTCCAGGGCCTTCTCGGGCCAGGACCCGGGGTAGGTGTAACCCGCGCCGGAGGGGCCGCAGATGAGTAGATCGTTGTCGGTGGCGGTCTTCTGGTAGTAGGCGAGGAGGGCGGGGCCGATGTCGGCGAGCAACGGGCTGACCGTCCAGTTGACGGGGACGCTGCCGCGCTCGGGGTCGTCCCAGATGTCCCGCATCCGGCGCTGGCAGTACTGCACGTTGTCACCCTCGCCGACGGTGAGAGTGAGGTACACGCGGTTGCGCAGCCCGGCCTTCGGACGGCGTCGGACCTTGCCGGAGACCTTCGCGGGGACGCCCGCGTGGACGGTGCCGTTCATGTAGAAGTCGGCGGGGACGACCTCGATCCCGTGCTGCGATGCGCGGTCCACGCCGCCCCACTCACCTGCGACGTCGTTGGAGAACCAGCCGGTGTACGGGGTGGTGGGCGCAAGCCGGGCGAATGTCTCGTCCAGCAGTTTTCCGGTCTCACCGGACGGCGGCAGCCACAGCACCATGGCTTTGCTCGCCACCACGTAGTCCCGGAAATAGGGGAAGGGCTCGACGCGGGTGGGAGCGGTGCCGGTGGCGGTGACCAGGTACTGGTTCCACAGGTCGACCTCGATCACCAGGTGCTGTGTTCCGGCGGGCGCGGCGAAGCGGTAGACGAAGTAGCCGCCACCGTCGCTGAACCGGTTGGACCGGTCGCCGAGTGAGGAGTTGAGCCCGTCGAAGAGATGAGGCTTCTCGGCGTCCGTGCCGGGAGTGAAGGAGGCGATCTCCTTGCCGTCCGCCTTCACCACGACGGAGGCGACGGACGCGCCCCACCCGTCGTCTGCGAACGAGTCCTGGAAACGTACGTAGACATCGTTGCTGCCGCTCATTTCCGGGCTCAGGTCGAAGGTGCGCACCCGGCGGTTGGACACATCGCGGATCCGCTCGGTCTCGCGCGCCACCTCCCGCCACGTCACGTCGTCGACGGCCACGGTCCGAGTGGGCGGCAGACCGGCGAGCAAGGCGTGGCTGCACTGCGGGAAGAGGTGGTCGAGTTGCCAGCGGTAGGTGGCGATCACATCGTCGGCGTCGAAGCGGCCGCGCAGATCCATGACGGTCTTCAGGCCGTGTGTGTGCGCCTGCTCGGCGGTGGCGGCGACGGCGTTCTTGAGACCGGCGAGTGTGGTGGCGATGTTGACCGAGTCGGGTACGTCCGGGTCGACAAGGATTGCGCCGCGCACCTCCTTGCGGTAGCGGCGGACGAGGTCGAGTGCGTCATCGTGACGGGTGACGGCTGCGCCGGTGGCGGGGAGCCACCGCAGGTCGACCTCGCTCTTGTCGAAGTTGAAGTAGAGGCGTGGCTCACGCCTGTTGACGACGCCCTGGAGAGTCGTCAACAGCAGTTGGTCGTGGCCGTCCAGGGTGCTGACGTCGGCGACATCGAGGCGGACGGGGCGGCCGAAGGACGGCAGGAGACGGGTCGCGGCGCCGGGCTCGACGGCACCGGCCTGCTGCTGCGACGTCAGGCCCAGCCCCCCGCCCGCTAGGGCCGCGCCGCCTGCTTGCAGGAGGATTCTTCGTGACACCATCGACGATCACTGCTCCTCAAAGCCGACCAGAACGTCTGACATCGTTGTCAATCGGTGAAGTTAAGCGGTGTGGTGGGGAGTTGTCCATGGGGCGAACGGACAATTCTGCGTACGAGGGTGCGCCGGCACGCGGGCGGACCGTACGGGGGAGGAGCGCGCACAAGGAGGGGTTGAATACGCCAAGGCGAACGGCCGATCAGGATGTGGTTTTCGCCGGTGAGGCGGCGGGGCCATGAGGTCGATCATCGCGAGGCGGATCATGGCTTCGGAGCGGTGTGGATGCCGTTCGTAGTCGCGGGTGAGTCTGCGGTGGTGCATGAGCCGGCCGATGCTGCGTTCGATGGTCCAGCGGCGCGGAATGATCGTGAACTCGCCGGTGCCCGGCGGGCGTTGAACGGGATGGACGTCGATGCCGGGCGGGCGCCGTGCTCGATGGCGGTGGTGCGGTAGTCGGCGTCCACCCAGGCCTTGGGGATGCGCGCGCCGTCCTCTTGCCGGCAGGCGAAGTAGTGGTGGCTCGTGGGCCAGGGCGGGAATCGTGCGGCAGGTTTCGACGGGAGCAGCCGCGGACCCGCACGAGCGGAGTGTGGCCGACCAGGGGCCAAGTTCCTGCTCGGCCACACTCCGATCGTGCGGTCAGAACCAGTGCAGGCAGTGCGGGGGCTGCTCGGCGCGGAAGAGGGCATCGGCGAGGGCGGCCGCGCGCGGGTGGTGGGCCCGGATGTGTCCGGCACGCATCAGCGTGCTCGGGGCGGTGCCGCCGAGGTAGACCGAGCCCAGGTCTCTGACGTCCAGAGACAGGTCGGGCTCCCGGTCCGTCGGGACGCAGTCGGCCTTGTTGTCCCTGACGGTCAGCAGATAGCGGCCGCGCTCGCCGAGGAACGGGTCCTCGACGTCGAGGACGAGCTCGCCGTCCATGAACCAGCCGCGCGCGGTCAGAGCACCCGGGACATCCAGGATCCGGACCCAGAGCCAGTCGGTGTCGCCGCTCACCTCGCAGGCACGGAAGTCCGCGAACTGCCAGCGCAGCGGGTGCGCGGGCGGGACGTGCTTGAACACGACCTGAGAGACCAGGTCGTGTCCGAGTATGAACTGGGCCAGGGCCGTGAAAACGACGTCATGGGTGGCGATGGTCTCGTCGACCGTCAAGGTGCCGGACTCGATCGAGTAGCTGGCGTATCCGTCAGGGGTGCCGTCGGCGTCCCGGTGAACGGCGACGTAGCGCGGCGCCGGCGAGATCGGGGGTTGTCCCGCACGCAAGGCCCACCAGCGGTGCGGCCGGGACAGCGCGCCGGACTGTGCGCGGCGATACCGGTCGTAAACCTCTTCCAGGATCTCGCCGCACTCGGCACGCCGCAGCATTTCGACCGAGCCGGTCGTCGGGGCGTCGGCCGCATTGCGCGCCCGGGGAACGGCGAGGGCTGCCTGGTGGCGTGGCACCGTCAGCTGCGTCGTGCAGGTCGCAGGTCCGTAGCCGAACCTTCCGTAGATCCGGGCCTCGGAGGCCAGCAATACGGAGAGGAACTCCCCGCGGGTGCGCAACTCGGCGAGCTGATGCCGCATCATCGCGCTGAGCACGCCCTGACGCCGGTGCGTGGGCAGAACGCCGACCGCGGTCACCCCGGAGGCCGGGACGAGGGTCTCACCGGGCAGGGTGAGCTCGAAGGAGTATGCGGCGGCGGTGCCGACGGGGCGTCCGTCCGCCGTCAGGGCGAGCAGGCAGCGGTCCGTTTCGAGCGCCGACCACCAGAGCCCGCCGCCCTCGACCGGGGTTTCCGGGAAGAGCCCGAACGCGGCATGAACTGTGTCGACGAAGACGTCAACGTCCTCGTCGGTCGTAGAACGAATCTCCATTGCCGCCGCTGCCTCCTCGAAATACCGGCACCACACCTCGTGGTGTCCGGACACCATGCACCGCCGCCCCGTGACCAGGCCAAACGCATGACAACCGCTCACGGCGCGGCCCGTCCCAGCTCGGACCGCCGACCACTGAGCCCCGGGGTTACTTCGCACCGCGGATCAGACACAACGCAGAGTCCGGGGCCGACGGCGAAGGTGCGATGCCACGAACGGCGTGGTGCTCCAACTTCAGTGGCCACCGGCCATGGTTCGCTGTCCCAGGCCCCTGTTGCCCGACTCCCGCTCACCACTGGATGGTGGCCTGAAACGATCAAGGCCATGGTATAGGCCGTCGACGGGCGACTACGTCACTCCCTGATGGGATGGCACGACAAGGCCAGTAGACGTAGCGGCGCCCGATTGCGTGCGCGCAGGCGTCGAGGAGCGAGGGCTAGGCCCCGGTGTCCTAGCTCAGACACGAGGCGCAAAGTAGCGGGGTGTTCACGCGCTCGCTGCCGCAGCGGCCTGCTCGTCGTGTTCGCGCAGCATCCGCATGACGGTGGCGGGTGAGGGGTGCTGGCCCTTCTTCGTGCCGGTGGTGATGACGAGCCGTTTGGCGATGTCGCGCAGGCTCATCTCCTGGTCGCGTAGGTGGAGGGCCATGGACAGCATGGAGTCGTCGGTGCCGCCGGCGCCGCCGATGGTCTTGCCGCGCTCGCGGGCGGACTCGTGGCCTTCGAGGGTGCGTTCGCGGATGTACTCGCGTTCCATGCCGGACATGGCGGCCAGTACGGTGAAGACGATGCCGGAGGGGTCGTGCGAGCCCTTTAGCTCCCCGGTGAGGAACTCCAGGCCGACGTCGCTCGCCTTCAGTTCCTCGGCGAGCATGGCGAGTTCGATGCCGCGGCCGAGGCGCTTGTGTTCGTGGACGACGAGGGTCACGGCGACGCCGGAGGAACAGCTGCGCATCCAGGGACTGCCGCGCGGTCGAGGCGCGGGCGTACCCGAGACGGACGTGTCCGACCGGCTCGGCGCCGGTGCTCCCGGGCCGGGGCAGCTCGGTCCACACCGAGCCCGGCTTGCGCACGGCGGGGGTCGGCACGTTGAGCGCCTTGGCGAGTTGGGGCACGAGGCGGAAGCGGGCGGTGTGGTACTGGATCGCCACCCTGCCCTTGCCGGTCCGGCACGGCGAGCCCGCCGGGGCGGCGCAGGTGGACAGTGGGCAGGCGTGCGATTCCACGCGCTTGAAGTCGTCGCTCACGCCCTCGACCGTTTAATGAGGGTGTTTCAGACGTCCAGTCGTTTGCAACAACTCATGAAACGTGGTCGCCACTGGTGGACCGCCGGGCGGCGGGGTGTTTCATGAGTGACCGTCTGTGGAACGCCGTCGGCTCGGGCGGCAAAGCCGCAACCGCGCCCCGGGCTGACCGCACAGCCGATCAACCGTCGTTCCCGGCGGATGCAAAAGAGTGTGCCGAAGCGGGCAGCGTCACTTGGCTGCGGTTTCACGGCCGGCGTCGCGGGCCGCGGCCAGGGCTTTGGTATGCAGGGCGGCGGCGAGCTCCTGGAGGTGTTCCATGCCGGGGGAGGTGGCGGCGAGGGTGAGCTCGCGTTCGATGACGACGAGGTCGGCCTGCCACACGTCGGCGAGGATGCGCTTGAGGTATGGGGTGGAGTGGTCCCAGCCTTCGCGTGGAGTGCCGGGGGCGTAGCCGCCGCCTCGCACGGTAGCCAGGACGGTCGGCTTGTCCTTGAGCACCGGGCTGCCCAGGGGCGCCCCGGCGATGACCAGGTCGACCCAGGTCTTGAAGTGCTGGGAGACACCGAAGTTGTACAGCGGCACGGCGAGCACCACCACCTCGGCGGCCTCGAGTTCCGCGGTGAGCGACCCAGCGAGGGTGAGCGCGTCGCGCTGGGCGGGAGTGCGGTCGGGTTCGGGCGTCAAGTTGCCGGTGTGGGCGTGTGCCCAGGCGTCGGCGGGCAGCGGGTCGGCGCCCAGATGGCGGCGTATCACCGTCGCGTCGCGGTGGACTGCGGTCCACTCCGATTCCACGAGGTCGGCGAGTTCGGCGCTGTCGGATGTGCCGGGAAGGATGCTGGCGTCGAGTCGGAACAGGCTCATGGCGTCTCCATGGTGTTGGTGTTGGTGTCGGTGGCAGCGCGATTCCGGTGGTCCGACGTCTTTCGACGCGGTGTGAGGTGCGCGGTTTCTCAGCGACCGGGGTTGTCGGTGTCGTTGAGCGCCGTTCAGGCGCGGTGAGCGGCGATCGGGCAGATGCCTGGAGTGGTCAGCGTCCTCTGCGCATGTAGGCGCGGAGCGACAGCGGGACGAAGATCACCAGCAGCGCGGCCGACCAGAGCAGGATGGTGGTCACCGGATGCACGAGTGGCCAGGCCACGTTTCCGGACGGGGCGCCCGGGTTGCCGAACAGCTCCCGCGAGGCGGCGGTGAGCGCGCTCACCGGGTTCCAGTCGGACAGGAAGCGCAGCCAGCCCGGCATGCCGTCGGTCGGGACGAACGCGTTCGAAAGCATCGTGAACGGCAGGCCCAGCGGCACCATCGCATCGGCGACCTGCTCGTTCTTCACCGCCAGGCCCACATAGACGCCCACCCAGCTCAGCGCGTACCGCAGCACGATCATCAGCAGGAACGCCTGGACGGTGGGGATCAGGCCGCGGTGCGGCTGCCAGCCCACCAGCAGGCCCGTGCCCACCATCATGGCGAGCATCAGCAGACCGGTCAGCAGGTCGGCGCCGGTCTGCCCGAACGGCACCGCCAGACGTGCCATCGGCATGGAGCGGAACCGGTCCATCACGCCGCGGGAGGCGTCGGCGGCCGTTCGCGTCATGACCCCCAGCCATGCGGAGAAGGTCACCATCGCGAACAGGCCGGGCATGAGGTACTCGCGGTAGTCGCCGCCGTCCGGCACCTGGATCGCGCTGCCGAAGACGTATCCGAACAGCACGACCATGACGGCCGGGAAGATCAGCGCCGCGACGATTTCGCCGGGCGCGTGCCGCAGCCGTCCCAGCTCGCGGCCGACCAGGGTCAGCCCGTCGGTGAACGTCCACCGCAGGCGGTGACCCAACGGCGGGGCGAGGTCGGTCATCGGACCAGTTCCTTCCGATCGGTGAGGCGCAGGAACACCTCGTCGAGGGTGGGGCGGCGCAGCCGCACGTCAGCCGCGGCGACCCCGGCGCGGTCGAGCTCGCGCATGACGTCGAAGAGCCGGAAGCCGCCGCCCGGCAGGGCGACGCTGAGCCGGTCGGCGGTCACCGTGGGATCGGTTCCGGCCAGGGTTTTCAGCACGGTCGCCGCCGTGTCCAGGGCGGCGGAATCTTCGAGTTCGACGTCGAGGCGGTCGCCGATCGTGGCCTTCAGCTCGTCGGGGGTGCCCGTGGCGATCACCTGTCCGTGGTCGACGACGGCGATGTCGTTGGCCAGCTGGTCGGCCTCGTCCAGGTACTGCGTGGTGAGCAGCACCGTGGTGCCGTCCGCCACCAACTCGCGGATGCTGTCCCAGATCTCGCCGCGGCTGCGCGGGTCAAGACCGGTGGTCGGCTCGTCCAGGAAGAGCACCTCGGGGCGCAGGATGAGGCTGGTGATCAGGTCGAGGCGGCGGCGCATACCGCCGGAGTAGCCGGCGACCTGCCGGTCGGCGGCGTCCATCAGATCGAAGCGTTCGAGCAGCTCGTCGGCCCGTCGGCGCGCGTCGCGCCGGGACAGATGGGACAGGCGCGCGAACATGCGCAGGTTGCCGCGGCCGGTGAGCTTCTCGTCCACGGCGGCGTGCTGGCCCGCGAGGCCGATCCTGGCGCGCACCTTGCCGGCCTCGCGGACGACGTCGTGTCCAGCGACGCAGGCGTGCCCGGCATCGGGATCGGACAAGGTCGCCAGGATGCGCACCGCGGTCGTCTTGCCGGCGCCGTTCGGCCCCAGCACGCCGCAGACCGTTCCTCTCGGGACGCTCAGGTCCAGACCCCGCAGGGCCTGGGTATCGCCGAAGGACTTGTGCAGCCCCTCGGCGACCACGATCGGATCAGACATATCCCCTCCACTGGGTACCTTGTACGCGGTCGTGGCGCTCACGCTAGACGACTGGGTACTATGTACGCAACCAAGGAGGTGGAACGGTGACCGAAGCCGAGTACGTGAACATCTGGATGCGGCCCGAGCGCGCCGCCTACGGGCCGACCCCGGCCTACAGTC
Organism: Streptomyces sp. NPDC056486; assembly: GCF_042795295.1. Taxonomy (NCBI): domain Bacteria; kingdom Bacillati; phylum Actinomycetota; class Actinomycetes; order Kitasatosporales; family Streptomycetaceae; genus Streptomyces; species Streptomyces sp. NPDC056486. Next base: position 59,249 of record NZ_JBHTSF010000017.1, on the reverse strand, counting down.
GCGCGAAGATCACCGAGGCGGCCGTCCGGATCGCCGACGCCGAGGGGCTGGAGGCCGCCACCATGCGGCGGATCGCCGCCGAGATCGGTGCCGGCGTGATGTCCCTCTACCGGTACGTCCCGAACCGCGAGAACCTGGTCGAGCTCATGGCCGACCAGGTGATGGGCGAGATCGACGTCACGGACATGCCCTCGGGCGACTGGCGCGCCGACCTGACCCGCTACGCCGGTGAGCAGCGGACCATGTGGTTGAGGCACCCGTGGATCGCCACCGTGCAGCGGTCGCTCCCCAGCTTCGGCCCCAACCAACTGCTCTTGGTCGAACGGCTGATGGGGGTGCTCGACGCCTTCATCCCCATCGATGAGAATCTCGGCCTCGTGGCCCTGCTGAACGGCCACGTCGAGGGCACCGTCCGCGAGGAGATCAGCACGGCCAGGGAGATCCACCGCAGCGGGCTCAGCGAGTCGGAGTGGATGGCGCGGAGCTACCCGTACATCGACCGGCTGGTGAAGAGCGGGGAGTACCCGATCTTCACCAAGATCGTGATGGAGGCGCGCCAGCCGCACCTGAGCCGCGAAGACCAGTTCCGGCACGGGCTCCAGCGCGTCCTCGACTGCATCGCCGCGGCCCTCCCATCAACGGCGGAGTCCGAACAGGACGGGCCAGGACAGGCTCGTAGTCGACCATCCGAGAGGGCACCAAGAGCGAGATAGACGCACAAGCCGTGCATGAGATGCCACGGCTGTACCGATGTTCATCGCGGCCGCAGTACGCCACCGCGGTTCTGTATCCGACGTCCTCGTCCACGACTTCACGTCGTTTTTTTGTCGGAAGAGCCTGGATACCGACGGAGTCCGCCGCAGCGCGAGGGCCGGGCACGGCGACAGCCGACCCGAGGTCGAGCCGCTTGTCCATATCCAGGCGGAAGGTGCCGTACGGGTTGACGTTGGACCAGAACAGCGCGGTCAGGGTTACGCCAGCGAGCCGCGCCTTCCACGTAGATCTCGCGGCGGTGGACCGCGTCCCGCAGCGCGACCAGCACGCACAGCTCGTACGGGATGCGCTCGGTCTTGCCTTTGTCGTCGACGACCGCCTCGCGCCAGTCCTTGCGCACCACGCCGTCCATCGGCACGACATCCGTGGCGTCGTAGAAGCGGGTCTTGCCGTCGACGCCGGCGTACTTCTTCAGCAGCTTCATCGCGTCCGTCACCGGCCGGCAGGCGGTGTTGTTGCACTTGAAGCCCAGCGTGTTCAGCAGCGGCGGCAGTATCTGCCGGTAGTACGAGCTGTACGACGACCGGAGCGTGGTGCGGACCTTGGCCTTGAAGACCTTCTCGTTCGCCTTCGCCTCGGCCACCAGCTCGCGGAGCGTCTTTTCCCCGACCACCGGGAACTGTGCCCGGCGTACGACCTCGTCGGGCTTGCCGACCGCCGCCGTTGCCAGCTTGAAGAGAATGCTTTCCTTGCCACGGACCTTCTTCAGTTCGGCGGTGAGCTGCTTCTCCACCCGCCGCTCAGCACGAGCGTTGATCTTGTGGACCAGGGCGACCAACAGGTCGACCAGGGCATCAGTGATCTCCGCCTGCCGCGACGAGCACAGCGCCGCCAGCAGCGTGGTCCGTACGTCCTCGCTCGTGTCGCGAAAGCCCGAGGGGTACATCTTGATCGCCCGCCACGCGGCCACCAGCTTCTCGGAGCAATCCGCGAACAGCCCGTCGGGCAGCCCGAGTTTGCGCACATCGTTCAGTTTGGTGATCTCCGTCAGGAGCGAGTCCAGGCCCACCGCCCCCGGGTCACGCTTGAGCGCGGCCAGCAGGGCGGTGCCGTCCTCGTTGTCCTCGGCTACCAGACCGAGGAGCCGAGCCGTGCCCGCTTCGCCCAGGCGGTCGATGGTCCGGCCGCAGAACGACTTCTCCCACCGACCGCGCGCCGCAACGAGCACCTTCTCAATCCGGTGCGGCCCGGTGGCTCGATCTTCCGGCCCCGGCACTCGACCAGCAGAGCCTCGCGCTGCCAGTACTCCGCCAGTTCGACCGGGCAGACCTCCGCGGCCAGCCACTCGGTCAGCGCCTTCTCGTCCGCGACCGTCGACGGGCGGAACCTCAGCGCCTCGCGGATCTGCTTGCGGTGGTACTCGGAAGTCCTGCCGACCAGGGTGTACTTCGCGAAGTCCGTGGACAGGACCTTCACCAGGTCAGCGACGTACTCCACCGCGGCCGGCGGGACCTCTTCCAGCACATGAGGGAAGCGCCCCTCCAGCTCGAAGAACTTCAGCAACAGACCGAAGCCGAGCCGGGTCGCCCCACTCTTGCCGCCCGCCCGCCCCCTTGTTGGCTTCCATCACTCGATCAGACCAACGACGGCGCCCAGGACAGGGAAACGGGGCCCGTCCGGCTACACATGACCTACTTTGCGGCTGGTGTCTGAGCTAGGACTCCGGGGCCTAGTTCGCGCGGAGCATGCCCTGGTCGTCAGCTTGGCCTGTCCTCCAGGGCCCGGGTGCCCGGTGCGCAGCTGTTCCTCAGGTCATCGAGTTCGGCGGGCGCCAGCTGCTTCCTCGCTGAGCCACGGCGGCTGTCGTCGAGCTGGGCGCACGCGCCGTCCAGCCACTGGCGCGAAGGCTCGACCCCGATGAATGCGGCGAGGCGGGCGAGCTCCTCTTGGGGAGCGTCGAGGAGATCCTCGTAGGCAAGTGTCATGCGCTGAGCGGCGGGCAGTTCGTCGAGGAACCATGCGCCTTGGGCGACGAGTTCGGACCACAGGGCACCGAACCGGCGCAGCGGAAAGCCCCGCTCCTGTACGAGGGCGGGGTCGAAGCGCTCGTTGAGCAGGGGCGCCAGATCCGGCGGCAGGGAGCGCACGTCCTCGTCCGTCAGGTCGCCGAAGCTCTCGACGCCCGTCCGCTCCTTGATCTCACGCAGCAAGGTGATCACGCGGTAACCGGGGTGACGGCTCATGGACAGGGCACAATCGGGCCCGTCGCGGAACAGGTGCACGAACTTCGCGTAGGGGAAGGCGGCTCGCAGCCCTGGGGCCCAGTCCGTCGAGTAACCGGAGCGCTCCACGGCGGCGGTGCGCCCCCACCGCGCGCCGAGCCACTCGAAGAGCGCTTCGTGGTGTTCGGCTGCGGTGCGGTCGGGCCAGTCGATGACCGCCGCGCGGATTTCGTCGAGCAGCCCGTCGGGGTGGTCGGTGAGGTGGGGCAACACCATGAGGGAGAGCGCGGGGATGCCGGTGCTCTGCGCCGTGTACTGCCCCGGGCGGCGCGTGTAGAGGAACTCGGGCATCAGGAGCCCGCTGCGGATCATGTTCGCGAAGTACGGGGTGGGCCGGAAAAGGGCTTCCCAGAACTCGCCGCCGGAGACCTGACCTTCCGGGAAGGCCGCGTGCCCTACGGAGGCCATGTATTCGTTGAGGCTGAGGACGTCGGGGTGGGTGTTCAGGATGCGGGACAGCGTGGTGGAGCCGCTGCGGCCCGTGCCGATGACGAAGGTCAGACTGCGCAAAGTCGCTCTCCGAAAGCCAGGGGCGGGGGTTCCAGGGGCTGGGTCCAAGGGTCTCTGCTTCCCCCTAAGGGGCGATGGGGAGCTAAGGGGCGATGGGGAGCTGGCGCTTGTGGCCGGTGAGGCGGTAGCGGTTGGTGATGGTTTCGAAGGCCTGCTCGTCCACCGGCTTGCCCTCCAGGAAGTCGTCGATGTCGTCGTAGGTGACCCCGAGAGCATCCTCGTCGGTCTTGCCCGGGGCGAGGGTCTCCAGGTCGGCGGTGGGGGACTTCCACACCAGCTCGGCGGGCGCGCCCAGCGTGTCCGCTACGGAGCGCACCCGGCGCTTGGTCAGGCCGGTCAGCGGGACCAGGTCGGCGGCGCCGTCGCCGAACTTGGTGAAGAAGCCGGAGACCGCCTCGGCCGCGTGGTCGGTGCCGACGACCAGGCCGCCATGCGCACCGGCCACCGCATACTGGGCGATCATGCGCTGGCGGGCCTTGATGTTGCCGTGTACGAAATCCTGGTGGTGGGCGTCGCGGAAGCTGATTCCGGCGTCCAGCGAGGCCTGGAGCGCGGCGTCGCTCGCGGGCTTGATGTCCACCGTCAGTACGCGGTCGGCCTGGATGAAGGAGAGCGCGAGCTGAGCGTCATGCTCGTCGGCCTGGATTCCGTAGGGCAGACGCATCGCGTAGAACCGTGCCTCGTGCCCGGCGGCCCGGGCCCGCTCGACGGCGAGCTGGCACAGTCGGCCGGCGAGGGTGGAGTCGACACCGCCGCTGATGCCGAGTACGAGGCAGCGCAGACCAGTGGAGGCCAGCCGCTCGGCGAGGAAGGCTACCCGGCGTTCGATCTCCTGCCCGGCCTCGAAGGTCTCGGCGACCTCCAGGTCCCGAGCGATCTCCTGCTGCAGGGCGATGGACGTCGGCTCACTCACGTCTGCTCCTTGTTCCGGTTCACGATGTGCTTTGCGAAACCCTAGCTTCAAGGCGGCCTGGGGTGCGCTCCACCACCTGGAGTGCCTGCCGCTTCCCCCGCATTACCTTCTTCTCATTACCTTCTTCGTAGTCCCGCAACGGGACTACCTGCCGTCGGAGTTGGCACGACTGCCTTCCCTTGTCGAGTGCATGGCCCGGGGAGGCAATGTGGATGTGGCGATCAGTGCGATGCGATGGCTGCGCGCCTGCTTCGAGGAACCGGAAAGGCGCTTGGACGTCGACGGAGCAAAGCCGCGCCCCCAAGCCGGAAGCGAACGCTGCGATGAGGGAGACGCCGAAGACGCGTCAGAAGCTGTTGCTCTATCGCTCCGCGCAGGCGGGGGCGTGCGCCGGCGAGCAAGAGGCGCACGGCTCGCGGCTCCCGCTGCGGCCCGCCGCAACGGTCGGCCGCCCTCCGGAAGGCCCTATTCCCGCACGACTTCCCGCACGACGATTTTGCGTCGCATCGGGGCAGCGCCGGCGCCTGTGGCGAAGAGCTCTCCGGGGATGCCTGCACCGCGGTACACCGGAGGGCGTGAGGCGTACGGAGTTGTCGGGTTTCCGTACCGAATAGACCAATTTGATCCGGCTCGCCGCCGGCTTGCGACTCGGGTCACCCGCAGCCGGTCAGGGCAACTTGTAGGCCTGAGTGATGTGTTGAACCTCGTAGTAGTCGGCGATGCACGAGGCGGGCCACTTCGCGCGCCCGCCGTGGCGGAACGGCTCGGTCATGTGGCTGAGGGGCAGCCGTTTGTACGGCAGGACGTGGACGCCAGTGGCGGCCTGACTGTGCATCCAGCGATTCTGGCGGTCCCAGTCGTGCGCGCGAGTGATCATGTGGGATTCGAGCTCCGCAAGCGACGGCGCGAGTGCGAGGCAGGCCGCGGCGTACGTCGCGGCCCCGACGGTCAGGACCAGACCGGCCTGCCGGACACGGCTTCGTACAGCGCGGCCGGCGAGAGTGCCGAGGTAGACGAGGAGCAGGATGTACAGCAGCAGGTAGTCGTTCCACAGGCGCGTCGAGGACACCACGGCCTCGCCGAAGACGGGGTAGGTGATGACCGTGCACGCGTAGCCGGAGACGAGCAGGGCGCACACGCCCGCCGCGGCCGCAATGGCATCGTTCTTCCCAGGGGCGGTGGGCCGTCCCATGGGGCCGCGGGCCAGCAGGCCAAGGATGACGCCCGTCGCGAGCGCCCCCAGGTACGGCCAGGTCGTGAGCAGCGTGCGGGCGATCTCGCCAAATCCGCGCAAGGACCCAAGGAGCGAGTCGGGATCGAGCATGGTCGAGGAGTCCTTCCGCTCTCGCCGGTTCCGTGAGCCAGGTGATGTGTAGAGGATCAGGGTGCCGATCACGATGCTCACGATTCCGGCGGTGCAGCAGACCCGGAGGAACCTGCGGCGGCTTGCAGGAAAGAGGTGGCCGCTCGTCAGCAGGGCGCACGCGAGGACGGTCGAAGCGACGGCGCTGGTCTCCTCCGAGAGGAGGCCCAGGGACACCCCTGCGACGACGACGGTGAGCAGCGCGAGGACCTTCGTCCGCCGCGATGCCGCCCGCAGTACGGGAATGGCTGCGGCGCAGGCGAACACCGGGGGCAGGGTGTGGGAGACGGAGGCGGCGGGCCAGTAGAACGTCTTGTAGGTGTTGGGTGAGCCGAAGAGGAACAAGGCCACCACCATGGACGCCACCAGGAGCGGGACGCCTCGCGGGACCGTGAGCCGGGCGGCGCGCACGACGGCGGCGGTGAAGGCCCACACAAGGACGAGGACGAGCGCGCCGCTGACCGGGGCGAACCATTGCTGACCCGCTTCACCGAACCGCGCATAGGCCCAGACCAGCACGGCGTTGACGAGGCGCCCGTTGTCGTGGAGGTAGAACTTCTCCACCATCGCGGACAACCCGCCGTCGCGGACCACCGGCAGGAAACACCAGTCGTCGCCACCGGGGCGCACCCAGCGGGCATTCCCCGCCGCAAAGACAAAAACGGCGAGCGGCAGGAGCGAGAGAAGCCCCGCCCCTGTGGACACTCGACGCCCCGTCTTCCGCGCATTCGATTCACTCTCGATGTGCTGGACCTGAACAGCCTTTTTCGGCGTATGCACCACAGGCCGCCCCCCTTCCCCGTCGGAGCCAAGAGACAAGATTCCTCGACGCGAAGATCAAATTTGCAGTTTGCTGGCGATCGGCACCCGCCTCCTCAGGGTGACCTGAAAAGAACGCGACGATGCTCCGCATATCTGGTTCCATCACGTTCCATCACACCGGACCGTTCTTCCAGCGAGGGTACAGAGATCCCGTCCACCCGGGCTGATTTCTTACCGTCGCCTTGAAGAGAAGCGCCATGATGACGGACGCAGCAGAAAAGACCGCACTCACACCGGCTGAGGTGACGAATGGAAGGGTGCCAGCTTTCCGTTGTCGTGCCGTGTTTCAACGAGGAGGAGGTGATCAATACCTTTCACTGCGCGCTGATGTCGGTCCTTGGTGATACGCAACAGACTTTCGAGGTCTGTTACGTCGACGACGGCAGTCGCGACACGACCCGTACCCAATTGCGGGCCTTCGCCGCCGCGGACCCGCGTGTTCGCTATACGTCGTTCAGCCGGAACTTCGGCAAAGAAGCAGCCATGCTCGCGGGGCTGCGCATGTCGCGCGGCGATGCCGTGGCCCTCATGGACGCCGACCTTCAGCACCCGCCGGGTCTCCTGCACCGCATGCTGGAACTGCGGAAACACGGATACGACCAGGTCGTCGCCCGCCGGGACCGCTCCGGCGAGGGGCTGCTGCGAAGGACCCTCAGTGCCGCGTACTACCAGGCCGTGGGCCGATGCATGGACGTCGATGTCGTCGACGGGGAAGGTGACTTCAGGCTGCTGTCGCGCCGAGCCGTCGACGCGATCCTCACGCTGCCGGAAGCCAACCGGTTCTCCAAGGGAATCTTCTCCTGGATAGGTTTCGACACCACCGGCTTCACCTACCACAACGTCACCCGTGTTGCGGGGCGCTCCAAATGGGGCGGCCGGCACCTTGTCAACTACGGCATCGACGGCCTCATCTCCTTCAACAGCCGCCCGCTGCGACTGGTTATCTACGCTGGAATCGCCCTCTCGTGTGCAGCTTTCGCGTACGCCCTGTGGATCGCCGCGAATGTCGTGTTGCACGGGGTGGAAGTGCCCGGATTCGCCACCCTGTTGATCGCCGTTGTGGCCCTGGGAGGAGTACAGCTCGCCACGCTCGGCGTCATCGGCGAATACGTCGGCCGCATCTACGGCGAGACGAAACGCCGCCCGCTCTATGTGGTGTGTGAAACCGATGAGGAACCGCACCAGGTCGGCACCGTCCCCGTGGACATCGGAATCAGCCATCCGCTCCCGGCTCGGGTGAGCGTGCAGCCGGAGGTCTCGACCCCCAATCCCGCCAAACTTCGCACCCTGCGACAGTTCCTGATCTTCGCATCGATCGGGATCGTCAATACCGCCGTATACATGGCCGTGTACGCCTCGCTCAACTGGTGGATCTCGTACCTGGTCGCTCACGTCATAGGCTTCGCGGTCAGTACGGTCGGTTCATTCTTCCTGAACACTTACATCACCTGTCGAACAAAGCCGACCTGGCGGGCCTTCTTCCGCTTCCCGCTCTCGAGCCTCGTCAACATGGTGTTCAGCGGCGCCCTCCTCTTCCTCGGCGTGCGCTCCTTGGGCATGGGGGAGAACGTCACGGCCCTGGGCGCAGGCATCCTTGCCACGCCCCTCTCTTTCCTGGTCGCCCGCTGGGCCATCAACTCCGGCACCGTGCGCACCCGGCAGCAGGACACCGACTGGGTGTCCGTGCCCGACAGCTCCGGTCACCTCCTGGAGCACAACCACCAGAGCTCGTGACAGCGTGACGGCGCGCGGCCCCGAAGGACGCCCGCCGCCGGTCCGGGGGAATGGTTTCCGGTAAAGAGGTAAAGGTAAAGGGGGTCATTCGCTTAGAAAGCAATGAGCATGCCCGACCAGTGCCCGAACGAGAATCAGAGGAATTTTCCGTCGCAGAATTTGCGCATTACGTGTTCTTGTACAGCAGCATCCCTCTGCGATACGGAATCGACCTGCGAGGCCAACGGGCGCCGAGCGACGTCGGGGGAGGGCGAGGGCCGGGGGCATCGTCGGGTGGCGGGGGCTCCGCGCCAGTTCTGGCCGGGCGGGTGGGCCTGGCTGTTCGGCCGGGCTCGCTCATGCGGCTTCGGTAAGCCTCTTCAGCGCACCAGGAGATCGATGGCGATCTCCAGTCGTTCGAGGTAGAAGTCCCGTGATGTGGCCTGGTGTTTGAGGCCGGTCGACGCGCTGATCATCGTCTGGGCGACTGGGCGGGCCGCTGCTTGTGCTGCCTCGACGGCGATCGCGTCTGTGATCAGTTGCTCGAAACGTTGCGGTGTGGTCTCGACGATCTCTCCCAGGAGGCCGGGGTTGTCCTCGATGACCACCGCCACATCGCGTGTCAGCGGGCCGATGTAGCGCCCCGCCCACTGGTCGAACGCATCGAGGAGGCGCTCTGCAAGGGGTCGGCCGGTGTCGGCCAGGACGTGTTCGACCGCTGTGATGTCGCGTTCCAACGCCTGGGTGACGGCGGCGCGGAACAGGCTCTCCTTCGAGGAGAAGAGGAAGTAGAGCCCGGGCCGGGAGATGTCCGCCGCCCGCGCCACCTCCTCCATCGAGGTCTTGCGGTAACCGAATCGCGCGAAAGTGACCATGGCGGAGTCCAGAACCATGGTCCGACGGTCGGTGTCGGCGACTGTCGACTGCGGGTGGCCGGCGGCGGGACTGTCCATGAAACCGAGCATACGAGCGAGAGCCGCACTATACAAATATGGGCTAGTACGTATAGTCACCGCCATGGCTACTCGCGAACCCATCTCCATGCCCTTCACCGCGTCCAGCACCGCGGATGAGGTACTGCGGGGTGTCGACCTCACCGGCGTCCGCGCGATCGTGACGGGAGCTTCCTCCGGAATCGGGATCGAGACGGCTCGCGCGTTGACCGCTGCCGGGGCGGAGGTGACGCTCGCTGTCCGGAGCACGACGGCGGGGGACGCCGTCGCTGAGGCGATCGAGAAGTCGACCGGAGGAATACGGCCCCGAGCCGTCCGGCTCGACCTTGCCGACAGGACCATCGTCACGCGATTCGTTGACGCGTGGGACGGCCCGCTGCACCTGCTGATCAACAATGCGGGCGTGGTCACTGGTGGCCTCGAACGCACACGTGAGGGCTGGGAGCTGCAATTCGCGACGAACCATCTTGGCCACTTCGCCCTCACCGTCGGCCTTCATGACGCCCTGGCCCAGGGAGCGGTCGACCGCGACGGGGCACGGATCGTTTCGGTCAGTTCGACGGCGCACATGCGTGCGGGCATCGACTTCGACGATCTCCACTTCGAGCGTCGCAGCTACGATCCGCAGGTTGCCTACGCCCAGTCGAAGACGGCGAACTCTCTATTCGCCGTCGAGGCAAGTCGCCTCTGGGCGTCCGACGGCATCATCGCCAATGCCGTGAACCCCGGCGGTGTCGCGACGGGACTGCAGCGGAACTTCACAACGCAACAGAAGAAGTCGCTCGATGCGGCCGAAGCCGCCGGAGTCTTCACCTACAAAACGGTCGAGCAGGGGGCTGCCACCAGCATCGTTGCGGCCGTCGCCCCGCAGTTCGCGCATTCCGGAGGCCACTACCTCGACGATTCACAGGAGGCGTACACCGTGACGAATGACGCCGACCTCGCGCAGCACCCGCACGGCGTCAAGGAATGGGCGCTCGATCCCGCCACCGCCGAGCGCCTGTGGACGGTCTCGACCGACCTGCTCCGCGCCTGACCTCTCGACACCACAGCAAGCGGTACCGCCGCCTTCTTGGCCGGCCACCGCATCGGCCCACCGGACCGGTAGCACATGGCCTGCGAAGGCGGCCACGTCCGATGCGCAGAGCCAAAACCGGTCGGTTCCTCTCCGAGAGCCCGGTGCGGGGCCTGCGTTCGGCGCGCCCCCTGATGAACAAGGTTGTCGAAGCCTTTGACCGCCCGCTTCGCTGCAGACCCGACGACGACCTTTCTCCATGAACCCCGAGTGTTGCCAGACGCTGTCCTCGGGCGTGCCGATGGTCACCGTCGTAGTCACGGCGGGGGAGTCCCCGGGCCGTGACCGCGTCCCCCATGAACTCCCGCCGATGGTCCCCGACAAGCGGGCGTACTCCGGCGCCCGGCAGGCCTACTCCGAGATGCTGGGCCTGGACCGCTTTACCCGCTGGGATGGGCCGACCGCCGTAACCGTGGCCGGGTCGGCGGTCGTCCACCCGCCTTCAACAAGGCCCAATACCAACGGCGTAGCGCGGTCGAGCGATGCGTCGGCAAGGGGCAACAGTTCCGGAGCTGGCTCCGCGGCGTCGTCCAAGAGACACCAGAAACTCCCTAGTCCTCAGGCTGGGGTGGCTTCGGTGCGCCCGCCGGTGGGGCGATCTTCGCGTACTGCCGGTTCGTGGTCGGGGCCGAGGTCTCCTGGGCCTCGAGGGTCTCCCGCGCCTCCGGAGGCAGGAATTTGTCGCGCGCGGCTCCCGGGTCCCAGCCGGTGTCGACGGCCTTCTTCTGCCAGGCGATGGCGGCGATGAGGACGGCGACGCCGATCAGCAGCATGAGGACGATGCCGGCCACCGAGCCCGCCTTCGCCGCGTTGCCGATGATCAAGCCGAACCAGCCGAAGTCGGCGTCCCCGAACGTCGTGTTGGCCGAGCCGAACGAGCCGAGCACCCCGAGCAGGAACGCCGGCAGGAGGGTGATCAGGACACCGTTGAGGAACGAGCCGACGGCGGCGCCGCGGCGGCCGCCCGTCGCGTTGCCGAAGACGCCCGCCGCGCCACCGGTGAAGAAGTGCGGGACCAGGCCGGGCAGGACGAGGGCCGTGCCGAACGCGGGGTTGATGACCCCGGCCAGCAGCCCCAGGGTCACCAGACCGCCGGTGAAGGAGCAGATGAAGCCGACGAGGACGGCGTTCTGCGCGTACGGGAAGACGATGGGCGCGTCCAGGGCAGGGATGGCGCCGGGCACGACCTTCTGAGCGATTCCCTGGAAGGCGGGGACGAGTTCACCGAGGATCGTGCGGACGCCGAAGAGGATGACGGCGACGGCGATGCCGAATTGGAGGCCCTGGCCGAGCGACGACATCAGGTAGTTGCCGATGCCGGTCGAGCCGGGGTCTCCCTTCCCCGACGAGTACGCCTGGAATGCCTCCGTCTTGCCGACCTTGGCCAGGAAGACAATGGCCATGATCATGTAGATGAGGACCATGGACAGGGCCGTCGCCACCATCGAGTCGCGCAGGAAGCGCAGGCCCTCGGGGAGGTTCATCTCCTCCGTGGAGCGGCTCTTCTTGCCGATGGCCTGTCCGGTCGCGCCGGAGACGATGTAGCCGGCCGTGCCGAAGTGCCCGACGGCCACGGTGTTGTTGCCGGTGACGCGTTTGGTCCAGGGGTGGGCGAAGGCCGGCATCGCGACCAGCATGATGCCGAGCAGGACGCCACCGACCACCACCACGACCCAGGAGGTGACTCCTGCCGTGGCGAGGACCATCGTCAGCAATGTCGCCATGAACAGCATGTGATGGCCGGTCAGGAACACGTACGAGAGCGGTGTGAAGCGCGCCAGGAGCAGGCTGACGAGGAACCCGAGGATCATCAGCCACGCCACTCGCGAGCCGTACTCGGCCTGGGCGATGCCGACAATGGCCTCGTTGGTGGGGATGACGCCGTGCGAGCCGGTCGCACCGGTGATCATTTTGCCGAGGGGTTCAAGCGAGGCGGTGACCAGGGTGGCACCCGCGCCGATCAGCAGGAAGCCGAGCGTCGCCTTGATGGCGCCGCCGACGACCTGGCCGGTGGACTTCTTCAGGGCGATGAGGCCGATGGCGGTGATGATGCCGATGAGATAGGCGGGGACGGCGAGGATTTCATTGACGATGAATTTCGCGATGTCGACGAGGACGTTCATGGGGTTCCCGGGATTTCCTGGAGGTTCGGCGGGGGCGGGGCGTGGGGGAGGCCGGAGGCTCAGACGTCGTAGAGATCGCGCAGCGCGGCGTCCACTTCCTTGGCATTGGTGAAGTCCTCGATCACCCGCACGGGCACGCCCACGTCGCCCAACGCCCTGGCGATCTCACGGGAGGTCAGGATGGCGACGGCTTCGGAGGCCTTGCCCTTGGCGGAGATGGTGTCGGTCGCCTCGGTGTTGATGTAGCGGGACCACTTCCACCGGTCGAGCACCTTGTCGAGCGTCGACTTGAGGAACAGGCTCGTTCCGACGCCGTTGCCGCAGACGGTGAGGATCGTGTGCGTGCCGCCGGAGCCGCCTGCGGCTTTGGTGGCCGCGGGCTGGGCCAGCTCCGCCGACTCGGCTGAGTCGGCGGAGCCCGCGGGCTCCTCGGCGCCTACGAGGATCTGCCGCACCGACTCGGGGGTCGGCGCCTGGTCGAGGGCATCTACCGTCTCCGGGTCGGCAAGGAGCCGGGCGAGGGCGCCCATCGCCTGAGTGTGCGCGGAGGCGTCCGTCGCGGCCAGGGCGACGACGAGGCGGACCGGGTCATTCGTGTCGTGGCCGAACGGTACGGGTTCGACAAGACGCACCCAGGACATGCCGGTGTGACGCACGGCGGGCGATGGCCGTGCGTGGGCGAAGGCGAAGCCGGGAGCGACGACGATGTACGGCCCGTTCTCCTCCACCGTGCGGAGCATCTCCTGGGTGTAGGTGTCCGTACTTACGCCGTTCGCGACCAGCAGGTCCCCGGCGGCACGGATGGCGCCCTGCCAGTCGGGAGCGGGGGCGTCGAGGCGGATGGCCTCGAGGGGAAGCAGTTCGGTGAGCTGGGGCATGAGGCAGGAATACCTCATCGAAGCGCGAAACTGATGAAGATTCAGTCGGGCTCCTGAGGTGACGTGTCGCGCCTTCGTCACCTTCTCCTCCGTACGCCTCCCGATACCTTGTCCATCGGACATCTCCGACTGGTACTGCACCCTGTCGCAGGGCTGGGCCGTGCCCCGGCCTCCGGGCCGGGGCACGCTGAAACCCGGTGTCAGTCCCTGCGGTACTGGGCGGGCGAACCCTTGGTGTCCTCGTCCTCGTAGGACCCGGCCGTGCCCCGGTCCACATGGAACGTCGTCAGCGTACTGATGGGCGAGCGCGGGTCCCGCCGGTCACCGATGACCCGCATGTGCGCGCTGAACCGGTCCGGCGTCACCTCGTACACGTCGTAGCCGTACCGGTTGCCCTCGAAGTACTTCAGGTGCGGATTGGCCTTGCCCATCAGGGGGCCGTTGGCCGCGTTCCAGTCCGCGGAGTACGCGCCGGAGGTCACCGAGTGCGCGGTGAACTCCGTGCCCAGCAAGGGGGATTCCGGCTCGTCGAAGTCGGTGCGGATGTCGTCGACGAACGCCGAGTGCCAGTCACCGGTGATCACGACCAGGTCCTCCAGACCGCTGTCGTGCACGTGCCCGAGTACCTCCTTGCGCTCGGCGAGGAAGCCGTCCCACTGGTCGGTGAACATGTACGAGCCGCCGGGACGGCCCCTCAGCTGGCTCAGCATGATCGAGTTGGCCCATACGTGCCAGGCGTCCGGGGCGCGGTCGACGGTCTTCTTCAGCCACGCCTTCTGCTCGGTGCCCAGGATCGTGCCGTCGGGCAGGTTCTGCGCCGAGCGGTACGAGCGCAGGTCGAGGACGGCGAGCTCCAGCAGGTCGCCCCAGCGCCGCACCCTGTGGATCTCCGGGTCGGGCAGTGCGGAGCCGCCGAACGAGTCGCGGTGCGGCATGTGCTCGAACCATGCCTGGTACGCGGCCGCGCGGCGCCGCATGAACGGGGCGCCGCCGCCGGTGCCGCTGTAGTCGTTGACGACCTCGTGATCGTCCCAGGTCAGGAACCACGGGTGGGCGGCGTGTGCCTCGCGCAGCGACTTGTCACCCTTACCGCCGCACATCGCTGCACATGGCCGTACGCCGCCGGATTGCCGGATGCGAAGGCTCCGAGGGTGATAGGGGGCCTCCTTGACCGTCCTGCCGCCGCAAGTTGCTGATTTCGGCGAAGTGCTGCCCCCGCTATCGCCATCGCCTCTCCTGAGACGACTTCGTGCCTGCGCCGGAGCGGTTCCTCGGCTCTACGGCCGGCGTGGCCGCGGCCACGCCGACAGGCACGGGGGTGGCCCCCAGCGGCGCAGGGCGTGCGGTCCTCGAGTGCTCCGCGGTGGGGTCGTTTCGACAGAGGTCTTGACAACTTGATTGGTCTGGACCAGCTTTGCGCACAGTAGCGGTGGCCACCGGCTCTCACCTTCGTCCTTCACCTCTCCCTGGAGGCATTCCGTGGACCGTGTACGTAAGGGCAGACCCGGCGTTCGCCGGAGAATCGGCGCGGCGATCGCCGTCGGTGCGGCAGCCGCGCTCGCCGTCACCGGGCTCGCCGCGCCTGCGCAGTCGGCGGACGCCAAGGCGGCGGACGCCAAGGCCGCGGACGTCAACGTCGCCAAGAACGCCGGGTTCGAGTCGGACCTGAGCAACTGGACCTGCGTCGCCAGCAGCGGTGCCGCCGTGACTTCCCCCGTGCACGGCGGCACGAAAGCGCTCAAGGCCACCCCCTCGGGCCAGAACAACGCCGAGTGTTCCCAGATCGTCAAGGTGAAGCCCAACTCGACGTACAAGCTCAGCAGCTGGGTGCAGGGCAGCTATGTCTACCTCGGCGCCCGCGGCACCGGCACTACGGACGTGTCGACCTGGACGCCGGGCAACTCGTCCTGGCAGCAGCTCTCCACCAACTTCACCACCGGCGCGAACACCACGTCGGTCACCGTGTACACCCACGGCTGGTACGGACAGAGCGCGTACTACGCCGACGATGTGAGCGTTCTCGGGCCCGACGGGGGCGGCGGCACCGACCCGGTGGAGATACCGGCCGTGCCGGCCGGCCTCGCGGCGGGCACGACGACGTCCACGTCGGTCGACCTGTCCTGGACCCCGGTGTCCACGGCCACCGGATACACCGTCTACCGCGACGGCGCCAAGGTCGCCTCGACCAGCGGCGCCTCCACCACCGTCACTGGTCTGACGCCGGAGACCACCTACAGCTTCCAGGTGAGCGCCTCGAACGCGGCGGGTGAGTCCGCCAAGTCGACGGCGGTGTCCGCACGGACCGCCAAGGGCGGCGGCGGAGACGGCGGCACCGTGCCCAAGCACGCGCTGACCGGCTACTGGCAGAACTTCAACAACGGCGCGACCGTGCAGAAGCTGCGGGATGTGTCCTCGCAGTACGACATCATCGCCGTCTCCTTCGCCGACGCCACCACCACGCCGGGCCAGATCACCTTCAACCTCGACCCGGCCGTCGGTTACTCCTCCACCGCCGACTTCAAGGCGGACATCGCCGCGAAGAAGGCCGCGGGCAAGTCCGTGATCCTCTCGGTCGGCGGAGAGAAGGGCACCATCTCGGTCAACAGCGACGCCTCCGCGGCGGCCTTCGCGAACAGCGCCTACGCGCTGATGCAGGAGTACGGGTTCGGCGGCGTCGACATCGACCTGGAGAACGGCCTCAACCCCACCTACATGACCAAGGCACTGCGTCAGCTCGCCGCGAAGGCGGGCCCGAACATGGTGCTCACGATGGCGCCGCAGACCATCGACATGCAGTCCACCTCGGGCGGGTACTTCCAGACGGCGCTGAACGTGAAGGACATCCTCACGGTCGTCAACATGCAGTACTACAACAGCGGTTCCATGCTGGGCTGCGACGGCAAGGTCTACAGCCAGGGCAGCGTGGACTTCCTGACCGCACTCGCCTGCATCCAGCTGGAGGGCGGCCTCGACCCGTCGCAGGTCGGCATCGGCGTCCCCGCGTCGACGCGCGGCGCGGGCAGCGGTTACGTGGCCCCGTCGGTCGTGAACAACGCCCTCGACTGCCTGACCCGCGGCACCGGCTGCGGCTCCTTCAAGCCGTCGAAGACATACCCGGCACTGCGGGGCGCCATGACGTGGTCCACCAACTGGGACGCGACGGCGGGCAACACGTGGTCGAACTCCGTCGGCCCCAAGGTGCACAGCCTTCCGTAGCGAATGAACGACCTGGCGGGGCGGGCAGACCAACCACGGTCCGTCCCGTCCCGCCCAGGATCTTGACGAGGTGCGGGCGCGTGGCCGAGACCTTCTGCCGGCCGCTCAGCACCGGTCGCGCATGAACGCCACTCGGTGATCGTCACCAGCAGACCGGATCGAGGACTTCGAGCCGGACGGAAAAGAGATCGCTGACACCTCCGGACGGACGTCGGGAGCTGCAAGCCGACCACGGGAACTGCCCGTTCACGGTTCGGTTCACTACTTGATCCAAGTGTTCACCCTGAGAGTCCTGGTGCCTGCCCTGCCCCATGCATCAAGATAGCGAAACGGTAACAGGTCTAGCCCCAATGCCTCTGGACGCACGAGGTGTTGGGATGCGCACCCGCCCCCGCTCTCCCCGCAAGGAGGATCACGTGTCGTCGCACGGCATATCCCGTCAGGGCGTATCCCGCCGCTCGCTCCTCGTATCGGCCGCGGCCCTCGCCGCCGCCGGCTCGCTCGCCGGTGCCGCGTCGGCCTCCGCCAAGGGCCGGGCCAAGACGCCCAAGGTCCTGGTGATCGGCCTGGACGGTGCCCTGCTCAGCAGAATCAAGGACGCCGACGCGCCCGCGCTCAAGGGTCTGATGGGCGCGGGCCTGACCGCGCCGAGCAGCATCTACGCCCAGCCGCTCGCGCCGACCTCGTCGGGCCCCGGCTGGTCGACGCTCATCACGGGTGTGTGGCCTGACAAGCACAGGGTCGTGAACAACGAGTTCACCGGGCACAACCTCGCCGCCTACCCGGACTTCCTGACCCGGATCGAGGCCGCGAAGCCGTCCTTGCGGACGTATGCCGTCGCGTCCTGGAACCCGATCACCGACATCATCTTCTCCGCGAAGGTGGATGCGCGGGTGTCCACCCCCTCGGCCGAGTACGACGCCGGAACCACCAGCCGCGCCGTCGCCGAGATCAAGGGCGGCCACCCCGACGCCCTCTTCGTCCAGCTGGACAACATCGACCACGCGGGCCACGACAGCGGAGCCGCGAGCCAGGCCTACCTCGACGCGATCCGTGGCGCCGACGCCCAGGTCGGCCAGATTGTCGCCGCGGTCAAGTCTCGTGCCACGTACGGGGCAGAGGACTGGCTCATCATGATCACCGCAGACCACGGGCACACCGACCCCGGCGGCCACGGCGGCTCCAGCTGGCCCGAGCGCCAGACCTTCATGATCGCCACAGGCGGCACGGTCACGCCGGGTTCGGTCCGCCACGACGTCCGCATGCCCGACATCGCCGCGAGCGCGCTCGCCCACCTGGGGATCGCGATCGACCCGGCCTGGGGCCTGGACGGCCGTCCCGTGCAGCAGCCTGCGCCGGACGCGTTCGACGCCCTGCGGGCCGAGCTGACGGGGCCCATCGACGAGATCGGCATCGGCGCCACAGTCATCGGCTTCACGCACACACCGCCGGGTGGATGGAGCGTGGACAACTCCCGGATGGGCACGGGCGGCATCACCGAGTGGCGCGGCTGGTCCTTCACCACGGACGAGTTCTGGACGAAGGCCGAGCGCGACCAGCGCCGCGAACTCAACATCCGCGCACGCAACGTCTTCGCGGTCGCGGACGGCGACGAGTGGGCCGACAAGAGCTTCTCGGGCACCTTCGACTCGACGCTGGTCAGCCCCTCCTACGATGTACCGGGCGGCGCTCGGGCCACCCTCACCTACACGACGTACTACCGCCAGGAGGCCCCGCAGAGGGGCGAGGTCCTTGTCTCTTACGACGGAGGGGCCCCGGTCACGGTGAGGACGTACACCGCGGACACCCCCTCCGTGGTCGAGAACATCACCCTCCAGGTGCCGGCAGGCGCCCGGAAGGCCCAGGCCCGATTCCGCTACAGCGGCGGCAACAACTGGTACTGGGTGATCGACGGGGTCAAGATCACCGCTTCCTGATCAGGGCGAAGGGCGCCGGGACACCCTCGTCCCGGCGCCCGCCCAACGGCAGGCAAGCCGGATCACCAGCCTCATGACAAGGCGCGGGTTCTGACCGATCCGGCAGGCCATCCCTTCTGCGTGGTCCGAGGCGGATAGTTTTCGACGAGCCCGCCTCAAGGCTGTTTCCGTAACAGAGCCGTTGGTCCGGTGCCGGATCAGCCGGTCATGGCGAGGCTGTGGATATGACGTGTGAGGCAAGAGGCCCGGCGCCGACCGTCCCGGCCCAGGTCCGCCGCTTGGGGGTGGACATGCCGACGCGGTTCGACCCCAACACACATCTTCTGGTCCGTATGCCGTGGCGACTCACCCTGCAAGATGACTGCGTGAGTAACACTTGGGTTCGTGCCGTAGTCGGAATGCTTCTTGCGCTCGTCTGTCTGCCGCTGTTCCTGGTGCTCCCTGAGGTCGGCGTTCCGCTGATGCTTGTGGCGCTGCGTCTGATGGCCTCCCGTTTCCGGTGGGCCGCTCGCGCCAGCGACGGGCTCGAACGCAAGCGGAATGAGCTGCACAAGTGGTTTGCTCACAAGCCCCGCCCGATCCGCTGGCTACTCCTTGGCGCGTTGGCCATGGTCGTCATCTTGCTCGTGGTCTTGGCCGGCTACGAGCTTCTCGCCAGCTAGTGCCGCATCAACCGACGTTCGCCCTGTAGTGCCGCGCTACCTCCGCGATCTGGCTCTTCCGGGAAAGCTGAGTCCCCACCGCAATGTCCAGCTGTACGGGGCGGGTGAAGCTCGCGGCGGCGGGATCAGCCGCATCTCTCTCGGGGGCAGGCACCAGGAGGATTCGGGGGCCTAGCACCCCTGTGTCGAAGTTCGTAACGCGTGAGGCTGAAGGGGCAGTCATCGAGCCACACTTGGGGGAACTCGTGGTCATCTCCACCTCGACATCGTCGCGCAGCGAAACCCGGTACCGCGGTGGTCGCCGGGTGCAGGTGGCAGCCGTCTGCTGCGGCCTGCTGCTGAGCGCACCGGCCGTCGCCACCGCCGCCACTCCGCCCGCCGCCCATGCCCAGGGGCAGTACGAGGAGCGTGGCCGAGGCACGCTGATCTCCTCCGAAAAGCTGTACACGCTCGCGACCCCGAAGGCCGTGGCCAGGGAACTGGACGCGGCCGGGTTCGAAGACGACACCGTCCGGCACGGCGTGGTCGCCTACCGGCTGGTCTACCGGACCGTTGATCCGCACGGACGGCCCACCACGGCGAGCGGGCTGTTCGTGCTGCCGCTCAACAGCGAGGGACGGTTGCGGGCGGTCTCCTTCGCGCACGGCACCGGCAGTCACAAGGACGACTCCCCGTCCATGCAGCGTGCCAAGTTCCTGTCCGCGCCGGTGATCGCACATGCGGCGGCCGGTGCCGCAGGGGTCGCGCCCGACTATCTGGGGCTGGGCAAGGGGCCCGGTCTGCACCCCTGGATGGACATCGGATCCGAGACGACGGCGTCCCTGGACATGCTGAGGGCGGCCCGCGCCTTCGCGCCCCGCACCGGACATGTGCTGGAGCGCGAGGTCATGGTCACCGGCTTCTCGCAGGGGGCCTCCGCGGCGCTGGGGCTCGGCCGGGCTCTGGAGGCGGGTGCGGACCGCTGGTTCAGGTTGGGCGCGCTGGCACCGGTCAGCGGCGTGTACGACTTCGGCGGCACGGAATTGCCCGCGCTGCTCGAAGGAAGGCTGGAAGCCAAGTCCAGTGTGCTGTACGCGGCGTACACCCTGGTCGCGTTCAACCGGCTCCACCACATCTACGACAGTCCTGACGAGGTCTTCCAGACCGGCGGCGTCGAGGCGCTCTTCGACGGCGCCCACACGGGGAAGGAGATAATGGATGGCATCCCGGGGGCTGTGGGCGAGTTGCTGACCGGGCACGGCCGCGAGTTGCTCGCGCATCCGACGGGACCGCTGGCGGAGGCGCTGCGCACAACCGACGCCGTATGCACCGACTGGGCACCCCGTGCCCCGGTGCGGCTCTACATGGCGACCGGGGACGAACAGGCCGCCACCGACAACACCGAGCACTGCCGGGCGGCTCTGCACAGGAACGGCGTGGACGCCCCGGTCGTCGATCTGGGCGATGCCGACTACCGGACATCCCGTCACCTGGGGTCCAACGTGGCAGCCACATCGTCGATCGTGCGCTGGTTCGGTGAGCTGCGCCAGCAGTGACTGGAATGTCCCGGCTCCGCGGCCTCTGCTTCTTCGGCCAAGGGCCGGGGTGCCCGAGTGCTTGGAGGTCGCCGGCCGATGGAAACGGGCTACGGATTCCCTACACCTCGTCCGATCGGGAGGGAGCCGCAGCCGGTGACAACTGCCGTGCTGTTCGAGCCGATGGCGACAAGCAGCATGCTTCGGCACAGCCGTCTTCCTCGCGACTCTCTTGCAGGCGGTGTCATACGGGGTGGGAGTTATCCGACATGCTCCACTCGTGCACGGACCTGCTTGTGTGAGCGGTTGTGCTCACGTTCCCAGCCGGGTAATTCCTCCCCACGGGGGAGGCGGTGCAGCATGATCAACCCAATCCCTGGGTCGCCGTCAGCTATTACGGTCGTCCGGCCGACCGCAGCCTTGGCTCCCGATTCCTCCCACGCCTTGCAGTCGTTCCGATTACCCGCAGCGGCAGCGGCAGCCCGACCGCAACGACCAAGCGGGTGTCGGCGTCGATGACGACCTGGTGGTTGGTGGAGTACCGATAATTCTTCGACTGCTCGGCCACCGCGTGATCGCGGGTGGGCACCAACGTCCCGGCGACGATCAGCACTGTGCCCCTCGCGAACCGACGTCGAGACGGCAATGACAGCAGCGGGCCGATTGGCCAATGATCCGGTCGGCCGCCGGCTCCGGAATCCCGAACAGCAGGGCCAGCTGGCGCATCGTCAAGTTCGTGTGCCAGTAAGCCGCGACCAGGAGAATGCGATCCTCAAGCGGCAGACCCCACGGACGCCCCAGTCGTGGTCCGGCTACGCTCTGACCTGCACCGTCATCACCAACTTGCCTAAGCTGCGCGCTCTCAGCCCGGTGAACGGACCTATCCAAGACGGCCCCGAGTAGGGCCTTCCGCGGCGGGAGGTCGGTCAGGGGGGAGGGTTCTTGGTGAACCGGGTGATGAACGCGGCGGCCTCAGCCTCGCTGATCTCGACATGGTCGGTGTCGTTGTGCCCCAGCTCGTACAGACGCAGGTACTCGGTGGGCTCCCAGCGCAGGTTCCGGGTGAACGCGTGATCCGAGGTGAGGCCATCAGCCGTGCTGCGGCGCACGATGCCTTGCGGGTGGCTGCGCGGGTATCCCTCGCTGATCTTCGCGTAGTACGTGGTCGTGTTCGGCGCAGGGTTGAGAACCTGCACCGTGGCGCCGCGCTGCTGCAGCCACCGTTCCAGCTCACGGCCCGCCAGCTCTCTGCGCGCACCGTTGTCCATGACGTACGCGGGCCCGTACACGCTGCCGGTGAGGCCGGCCACCAGAGTGCGCTCGTCCAGACGCACCTTGAAGGACGTTCCCTGTACTGACGCACCGGTCAGGTCCGCTCCTTCGAGACGTGTGTCCAGGAGCAAAGCGCCGTGGAGGCATGCTCCTCGGAGACAAGCCCCACGGGCATCGGTCTTATATAGTTCAGCGCTGCCGAGATTCGTGTCGGCCAGCACGGCGGCCTGCAGGCTCGCGTAGTCCAGTACTGCTTTGACCAGGCAGGACCGGCTGAGGTCAGCGCGGTCCAGGACGGCGTATCCCAAATCAGCGCGGTACAGGTCGGTGTCGGCCAGGACCGCGTCCTCGAGGCGGCTTTCGATGAACAGGCCCATAGCCACGTCGACGCCGGTGAGGTCGACACCGGACGCGTCGAGACCGCACAGATCGAGAGTGGTGTCCTCTTGCCCGCTCCATATCCGGAGTGCGTCAGCAGCCTCGTCGGCCGGGGGCAGCACGCGCACGGCCCGACGTGCGTCCCACGTTCCAGGCAACTCGATCACTCCCTTGTTGTTTCCCGACGTCTCGCGGCGCTCCATCAGCCGATGGCACGTCATCAGGGGCAGATGCGACTTGCAGAGCATGGCAGGCAAGGCCGTCGCGGCGGGACCGCAGGGGGGTCGGCGGCTGGGATGCGTCGCGGGCGGCCGAGGGCTTCTGCAAAGGCCTGTAAACGCCAAGGTCGGAGTCGCCATGGTTGGTGGATGATGCCAACCGGAGGGTCGGCCGCGTGGTGGGCACCCCTGGCTCGCCGCAGGAGGAGACCTAGACCTCGGCGATCCACGCACTCGCGCAGGACGACGAGGTCGCGGCCGAGGTGTCCGGTGACCTGCTGCGGCGACCGGCGGTGGAGAGCAGGTTCACCTCGCAGGACAAGGTCCGGGTGGTCGAGGTCGGCCAGGCTGGTGTCCGTTCGGTGGCACCTTGGCGGACCGTGGGGTCGATACGCCTGTGACAGAACGAAGACCTCGCGGTGGACCGCCCGTAACTCGGTGTGAGATACAAATACTGCAGACCACACGCACCGCGCTCTTTGCAAGGGAACACCGTGAAGTACACCCGCGTCACCGCTCTCGCCGCCATCGGCGTCGCCGCCACCCTCTCGCTCACCGCCTGTGGCGGCGATGACTCCGGGAAGGACTCGTCCTCCAAGGGCTCCTCGTCCTCGTCTTCGTCGTCCTCGGACGGTGGCTCGAAGTCGCAGCACGGCTCGGAGGCAAGCAACGCGAAGTCGGGCTCCGGTGAGGACACGAAGACCAACGCCGGCGCCGCGAACAGCACGGCGAAGACTGGTGGCAAGGTCACGTTCTGCAAGACGGAGGACCTGGCCATCGACGCCACGGACGCCGCGCCCGACGAGGCCTCCGGCCGGATCGACATCAGCATGGTCAACCGGGGTTCGACCACCTGCTCGGCGACCGGCTTCGCGGGTGTCGACATCAAGGACGTCGACACCACCTCGAACCCCATCGGGCGCGGCCAGGCCCAGCCGCGTATCACCACCCTGAAGCCCGGCGACGCCGCCGTCTTCAACCTCGCCTACGACATCGACAACACCGGCGACAGCCTCGCGCACCCGACCAACATCCAGGTGACGCCCCCGAACGAGACCCACTCCGTGACCCTTGAGTGGCCCGCGGGTGCGGGAGACATCAAGGGCGCCTACACCGACGTCGAGGTCTACCCCACACACACGACTAAGTAGGGGTTGCGATCAGCCCTCGGGGCTGACCGCCCCATCCGGCCAGGACCCTGGCCATCCAACACGGAACGGGAACCCTCACGGAGCGACGGCGCACCCCGCGCGCGAGCTGGCAGGATCAGAACTCCGAGGAGCTGCGGCTGGCGCTGCGGGAGTACCGGGAGTTCAAGGAAGGACTGCTGCGCATCTAGTCAGGCCGACGCGGCGCGGGCATGGCGAAGCGCAGGATGCGCCTCCACGCTGAGCCGTACTGGCGCCACAACGGCCCGGTGACGTACGGGATGTCGTGCTTCTCGCACAGTTCACGCACCCGAGGGGCGATCTCGGCATAGCGGTTGCTCGGCAGATCGGGAAAGGCGTGGTGCTCGATCT
This sequence comes from Streptomyces sp. NPDC056486, assembly GCF_042795295.1. NCBI lineage: Bacteria > Bacillati > Actinomycetota > Actinomycetes > Kitasatosporales > Streptomycetaceae > Streptomyces > Streptomyces sp. NPDC056486. The sequence goes on along the minus strand of NZ_JBHTSF010000017.1, from coordinate 35,186 downwards.
GGTGGCCGAGGTTTCCGCTGAGGATGTGGAAGAGCCGTCCGCCGTCGATGTTGGCGGAGCCCTGGATCTGCCGCAGATACCACTGGCCGCGCGTCTCGCCCTCGATGTGTTCCTCGGTGAACGTCTGGACGTCCCCGGGAAAGTGGCCGCAGAAGATGATGGTGTGCGACCACAGATTGCGCACGGTGTTGGCCGTGAGGTTGCCCGTCAGGCACGGCAGCGCCGAGGGACCCGCGAGCAACGGGAAGAGCACGTAGTCCTTGGCGAGCTGGCGGGTGGCCTTGGCGGCGAACCCGGTCAGGCCGGCCACGAACGAACGCCATGACTTGGAGCCCGATGCGACCGCGTCGGGCTCCAAGTCGTACAGCGCGATACCCCACTCGAAGAGGGGCGCGAGTACGAAGTTGTAGAGCGGCTGGGCGAGATGGCGCGGCTGCCAGGGCTGGTCGGCACTCATCCGGAAGATGACGTACCCGAGGTCCCGGTCGCGATCGACGACGTTGGTCCAGGTGTGGTGCAGATGGTTGTGGGTGTGCTTCCAGGCCTCGGCGGGCGTCAGGAAGTCCCACTCCCAGGTGGACGAGTGGATCGCCTGGTCACCCATCCAGTCCCACTGGCCGTGCAGGATGTTGTGGCCCAGCTCCATGTTCTCCAGGATCTTGGCGACGGAGAGCATGGCGGTGCCCGCCGCCCAGGCGGGTGGGAAGAGGGAGACGGCGAGCGCGGCCCGGCCGCCTGCTTCCAGGCCCCGCTGGGTAGCGATCACGGTGCGGATGTAACGGGCGTCGTCGGCGCCGCGCGTGGCGATGATCTCGGACCGGATCCGGTCGAGTTCCTCCCCCAATCCCTCCACCCATTCCTTCACCGGCTCCTTCACCTGTTCCTTGCCGGGTTCCGCGTCGAGTTCCTTGCCGGGCTCTGCCTCGGTGGCGGCGAGAGGGGTCGCAGTCACAGGAGACTCCTTGTGTGGCTAGACGTCGAGGGACACTGGTCCGGCCGCGGCCGAGACACAGGTCTGGATCAACAGGCCGTTCCGGTCGCTGATGTCGCCGGTACGGAGATCGCGCACGCGCCCGTACGTCAGGGGAACGAGGCAGCCGAAACAGATGCCTCGTCGGCATCCGTAGGGCATCGGCACCCCCGCGAGTTCGCCGGCGGCGAGGAGCGGGGTCGACGCGTCCGCGGCGATCTCGGCTCCGGAGCGGGTGAACAGCACCCGGCCGCCGGGGGCGGCGTCGGGGTCCGGCGGAAGGACCGGAGCAAGCTGGAAGCGCTCCACATGGAGCCGTTCACGCAGGCCTGCACTCTCCCAGTGGTCCTCCAATGAGTCGAGCAGGGCAGCTGGACCACACGCCCAGCTCTCGCGCTCGCGCCAGTCGGGACAGAGCCGCCCCAGGGCGCCCGGGGTGAGCCTGCGGTGTGACCGGGTGTGATGTTCGTCGTAGGACAGCCAGCTCAACTGCCTTTGGGCCGAGCGCAGTTCACCGCTGAAGATGCTGTCCTGGGCGCGGGGCGCACTGTGCAGCACGACGACATCGGGGTGAGGGTGCCGACGGCGCATGAGGGCGCGGAGCATGCCCATCACCGGGGTGATGCCGCTGCCCGCGGTAACGAACAGGATGCGGGACGGAAGACGGTCCGGAAGGACGAACTCTCCTTGTGCCGGGCCGAGCCGGAGCACCGCACCCGGTGGTGTCCGGTGGGCCAGGTGCGGGGACACCCTGCCACCGTGCGCGGCTTTGACGGTGATCGTCAGCAGGCCGTCCGTGCGGTCCGGCGCGGAGGTGAGGGAGTAGGTGCGCCAATGCCGCACGCCGTCCATCTCGACGCCGATCGGCAGATACTGCCCGGCGCGGTGGCCGGACCATCCTCGGCCCGGCCTGAGGGTGAGTGTGGTGGCGCCCCGGGTCTCCGGGCACACCGCTGTCACCCGGCCCGCGGGAAAGCGCGCGTCGAGCAGGGGATCGATCAGCCCGAGGTAGTCGTCAGGGACGAGCGGGCTGGTCAGCCAGGAGGTGGCAGTCAACAGGCTGCCCATGAGGGCCGGTAACGCAGGCATGGCACGGGTTCCTCTCGTCACACGGCACGAGGGGTGTCGCGTACGTCGAGTCGTCCCGGGCCCGGCTGAGACCACGAAACCACGCCCATGCGAACGGGCGCACGACCAGGAGGCCGTATCCCGCCAAGCGCGATCTGCGGTGCGTCGTGGGCGGCTTCCCCCACGGCGCGGTGGTCTGCGGGGACAAGACCCGCCGAACCGGAAGGGAATGGCCAAATGGTGCTACCCATGTGCGACGTCGTCGCGCGGGGGACCGGAGATCAGCCGTTGGGGAGGATGACGGCCCGACCGCGGATCCGGCCTTCATGCAGGCGCTCCCGGACTGCGGGCGCCGGTGCGCGCAGCGTGCGGATGCGGGGGAGGGGGCGCTGTTGTGGAGCCGCACAATGTCGTGCAGCCCCCTGGTGGTCCCCCGCATCTTTCCAGCACAAGCCCCCGCAGCCTTTCGGGAGGTACGGGGGCTTGTGGCGTACGGTTCCCGCTTCGGCGTTCGCTACCCGTGAGCAGCGCGGTGCGGGCCGGTGTCCGTGACTGCCTGGTCTTGGCCTCTCCTGCCCTCGTAGCGCTCCACCCAGTACGCCGTCCGGTCCAGGTAGGCGCTCTCCGCCGCCTCACCCGTCTTTCCGTACGCGCCTTCGAAGCTCAGATAGCCGTGGCCGGCCGGTGGTGAACTGTCGGCGGGCTCGATGGAACTCCCCTCGTGCCACTCGTTGAAGGACGTCACCGACACCCAGGCGGGTGAGCCGCCGATGGCCGGGTCCAGGGCGTTGTTCCACTGCTTGTCGTATGCCGCTCCGTCCGCGCGGTCGAGGGTGGGAGTCGTGTTGCCCGGGACCGCCCGGTCGTCGATGTAGCCGGGGGCGACCGACGGGGCCCAGATCAAGTCGTGGGCACGGGCGTAGTCGCCGGCCTGCTTCCAGCCGGGGGCGGTGGCGCCCGCGATCCCGTCGTACGTGTACATCCCGGAGAAGTGGGCGATCTTCGTGGTGTCGGTCGTCTGGGCGAGCACGATGCTGCGGTCCGTCACCTCGTCGAGCGCGCTCCAGTCGGTGATGCGCAGGCTTTCGAAGACATAGAACGCGGGTTTGTCGCCGTGCTCGGCGGAACGGTAGAAGGCGGGGTGGCTGCCGTAGGTGTCGTTGATGTACTGGATGTCGGCCACCGTGGAGGCCGCGCTACGTCCCGAGTACGGCTCCAAGTGCCAGGCCACCTTGATGCCTTCCTCGGCCGCCGCGTCCAGAACGCCCTTGGCGAGCCGGTCCTCGTATCCGCCACGGCCCCACCAGCTGTAGACGATGACTCCGGCGCCGGATTTCTTCACCTCCTTCATGTGCTGGGCGACGGCGCCTTTCATGTCCCCGGAGTCATACGGGCCGAGCGCCGGGTAGTAGTCGGCGCCGATGTCGTCGGGCGGGGTGTGGCCGCCCTGGGGCCAGTGGCGCCAACTGCCGTTCACGGCAGGGTTTCCGTACCACGGGTAGTAGAAGAGGTGGACGTTCTGCGACCCCTCCCCGACGGCTCTCGTCTCGGTTGCCCGGGGGGTGCGGCCCACGCTCGCCACCGTGCTGCCTTCCGTATCAGGCGCGCAGTCGCCGGGCGCCTGCCCCGCGGCGTAACGGACCGCGCCGAGCAGCAGGGTGCGGAAGTCGGGGTCGGCGTACGACTCGGCCGTATGACCGAGGCCGGTGTAGAAGGACCGGCCCTGGCCCTGCGCGTGGCACCAGGTGATGGGGTGGTCGCCCGCCATCTCTCCGCCGCTGTAGGTCGATTCGTCCAGGCTCTGCAGGACGTGGACGCCGGAGCGGGGGTTGGCGCGGTAGTTGTACCACTCGTCGGTACGGGCCCAGGTGGCGCCGAGGTGAGAGGTCGCCGGGTGGGCGCGGTCCTCGTTGACCACGGTGGCCTGCTGAATGGCGGGGTGGCTCTTGAACCAGGCCCCGACGAGCTGCCCGTAGTACGGCCAGTCGTACTCGGTGTCGGCCGCCGCGTGCACCCCGACATAGCCGCCGCCGGAGTCGACGTACGACTGCAGGGCGCCCTGCTGTGCGCTGTTGAGGACATCGCCCGTGGTGCTGAGGAAGACCACGGCCTCGTATCTGGAGAGGTTGTCCGGACTGAAGGCCTTGGCGTCCTCGGTGGCCGTGACGGTGAAGCCCTGCTCCTGGCCCAGGCGGCGCAGGGTGTCGGTGCCGGCCGGGATCGAGTCGTGGCGGAAGCCCGCCGTCTTGGAGAAGACGAGGACGTCATAGGACGCGGCGTCCGCTCGGCCGCCGATGTCCTGCGCCGATGCGGCCCGCGCGGACCCGGTCGACGCGCTGATCGGCACGGCGAGAGCGGCGGTCAGTGCGAGGGCGAGAACGGCGGGTGCGCGGCGCAGCCGTCTCGACGCTCTGCTCACGTTGCTCATGGTTGACGCCCCTTCTGCGAGGTGGTGGCGAGGGTGAACGCGTCGACGTCGAAGAGGTTCCCCTGGCCGCTCGGTCCCTTGAAGACCAGCACGAGATCCGTGGTCCCCGACGGCGCCGCGGACAGGTTCGCCGTGACGTCCTGGTAGTTCTCCCAGCCGCCCGTCACGGGCACGGCCACCGAGCCGAGTTGGGTGCCGGTCGGTGAACCGGCGCGGATCTCGATCGTGCCCCCGGCGCCGCCTGAGGCGATGCGGGCGGTGAACGACTTTGCGTCGGCCAGTGTGTAGGGCTTGAAGGAGATCCAGTCGCCGTTGTCGGTGAAGCCGACCGTGTTGGCGCCTTCCGCGGGGACGTGCCCGGCGATCTGGATGCCCGACTGGGCGGTGAAGTGCTCGGCCTGCCGGTGGCGCGGCTGCAAGTTCCGCAAGCTGTGCGTGGTCAGGCCGGCCTTGTCGGTGTACTCGGCGTCGAAGACCCCGTACAGATTGGCCGCGCTGTCGTGCTCGCCGTCGGCGGGCACCGTGATGTTGCCGCTGCAGCCGTTCTTGGACGTGATGGCGTGCGAGTGGCTGTCGTGCCCCAGGAGATAGGTGACCTTGACCTTCGCGCAGTCGATCGCGCCGTCCTCCGGGTCGCTCACCGAGACCTCGAAGGGCACGGTGTCGCCGAAGGAGAACAGCTTTCCGTCGGCGGGCTGTCGCAGGGAGACCGTGGGCGCGGTGTTGCCCGCGGTCACCACGAGGCTGGCGCTGCCGGTCAGGCCCTGGGGATCCTTGACGGTGAGCGTCGGCCGGTAGGTCCCCTTCGTGGTGTACGTGTGTGAGGGGTTGGCCTGGGTCGAGGCGGATCCGTCGCCGAAGTCCCAGGAATAGCTGAGGGACTGTCCCTCGGGATCGGAGCTGCCCGCGGAGGAGAACTGCACGGTCAGCGGCACGGCGCCGGAGGTCTTGTCCGCGGTGGCCTTGGCGATCGGACTGCGGTTGCTGCCGCCGAGGTACTCGATGCGGTACAGGGCCTGGTTGTTGCTTCCGGTGCCGTAGTCGAGGACATACAGGGCGCCGTCCGGGCCGAAGTCGCTGTCCATGATCTGGGTGCCGGTCCAGGGGAAGTCCTCGATGGCGCCCCGGGATCCGTCGGACTTCACCTCGATCGACTTGATCCATTTGCGGCCGTACTCGGTGGCGAGGAAGCGGCCGTCGAGGGACTGCGGGAACTTCACCGACGATTGCAGATCAGGGTCGTAGCGGTAGACCTCGCCGCCCATGGGGGACTCGGAGCCACTGCCCAGCTCGGGCGGCGACCCGTCCCATCCATACTTGATCCAACTGGCGCGTGTGGGAGGCAACTTGGCCTGTCCGGTGTTGCGGAACGAATCGTTGGTCGGGCCGCCCGCGCAGTCGTACTTGGCGCCGGATGGACCGCTGGGGAAGGTGTACGCGTTGTACGTCTCGGCGCTGGTGTTCGTGCCGGTGCAGTACGGCCAGCCGAAGTTGCCCGGGGCAGTGATGCGGTCGAACTCCACCTGGCCGCCGGGGCCTCGGTTCGCGTCGCCGCCACCGGCGTCGGGCCCGTAGTCGCCGAGGTAGACGACGCCGGTCTTCTTGTCGACGCTCATGCGGAACGGGTTGCGGAAGCCCATCGCGTAGATCTCGGGCCGGGTTTTCGCGGTGCCGGGTGCGAAGAGATTACCGGCGGGGACGGTGTAGCCGCCGGCCGCCGTCGGTTTGATGCGCAGCACCTTGCCGCGCAGGTCGTTGGTATTGCCGGAGGAGCGCTGGGCGTCGAACTGCGGGTTGCGGTCGGTCCGTTCGTCGATGGGCGCGTAGCCGGAGGAGTCGAACGGGTTGGTGTCGTCGCCCGTGCTGAGATACAGGTTCCCGGCGGCGTCGAAGTCGATGTCGCCGCCCACGTGGCAGCACTGGCCGCGGTCGTTGGCCACTTGGAGCACGACCTTCTCGCTGGCCATGTCGAGGGTTTTGTCGGCCTTGAGCGTGAACCGGGAGAGGTTCAGATGCCCCTTCCACCGCTCGAAGTCGGCGGCGGTTCCGGTGGCCGGCGCGTCACCGGACGGGGTGTCGAGCTTGGGCGAGTAGTAGACGTACACCTGGCGGCTGGAGGCGAAGTCCGGGGCGGCGGATATGCCTTGCAGCCCCTCCTCGTCGTGGGTGTAGACGTCCAGTTTTCCGGCCTGGGTGGTGTTCCCGGCGGCGTCGGTGTATCTGACTGTGCCGTCACGGGCGGTGTGCAGCACCGAACGGTCGGGCAGCACGGTGAGGGACATGGCCTCACCCAACTCGGCGCTGCCTGCGGCCAGTTGCACCTGTTGGTAGTCCGCGGCCGGGATGTCCCGGGCGTCCGCGCCCGCAGAGACGGCAGCGGAGAGGGCGAGACCGGACAGCGTGAGTGCGAGTGCGGTGAGCAGTGTGAGCCCTGTGCGAGGGCGTGGGGACATGGGGCATCCTCCTGACGCTTGGGGGTGTGTCAGGCAGGGCGCGCGCCGGCCGCGCTTGCTGCGGTGCTGGAAAGCTGGTGAGCGCGTACTGAAGTACGGACTGACGTGCCGATGCGTGCGTGATTTGCGCATCTGGCACAGGAAATTGCGCAGAAGTGCGAGCGCTTTGCATCCTGGCGACGCCTCACCAATTTGTCAAGGCCGTGTCAAAAGGTGCGTTGGGCTCCCCTTGGGCCCCGGCCTCGTCTGCACCATGGGGCGACCGGCTAAGCAGCGAGCGGGACGAGACCTCCACCGCGCCAACCTCATGCGCCACGGACCCCTACGCGGTCGGACACAAGCTGCAGGCTGACTGGTGCGGGAAGGGGAGCGCCGTGCGGTGGACGTCCTTCGCCGGGCAATCCGACAGTCCACGCCGTCCGTCGGCCGGATACCAGTCGGCGAAGTCAGCAGCGGCGAACAGGCCGTCCAGCCGATCACGCACCCACATCGCGGCCGTTCCCCGTGGGTTGTTCGCCCGTGCCATCCGCACCGTCAACGGCGGAATCACCCGCCCAAAAACCGAACCCATTGCCATTGCGGTCACTCCTCCGACCGCCGAAACCGCCCCGCTCCCACCAGCGCAGCACCGCAAGGGCATGAACACAGCCGCAGTCAGCAGGCTTCACTCCACCGAGTGAAGATCACCAACGGCATCCGGAAGAACGGTCAGAACTCTTGAGTTGGCCCGGATGAGCGTCGTGGTTGGCTCGCAGGGCGCAACTCAAGTCGTCAGGATGCGCCGCCGAAGACGACGTTCTTGGTTTCGTCCGCCCCAGCCGTCCGCCCCGGCGCCCTCTGGTAGGTCCAGTACCGGTTCGTGTGGGCGATGACCTGGTCCGGCGGCGGCGCACCCCATGCTGTCTTGTCGCCCGTCGTGTGGGCGTCGCTGACCAGAGTCGCGTCGTACCCCCTGACGAACGCGCCGTGGAGCGTCGAGCGGATGCATGCGTCGGTCTCCGCGCCGGCGATGACGAGCCGCCCAACACCGATTCCCGACAGTACGGTCTCCAGAGTGGTGTCCTCGAAGGAGTCGCCGTAGCTCTTCTCGACGAGCGGCTCGGTGTCCTCTGGAGTGAGCTCGGGGACGATCCGCCAGTCGTCGCTCCCTCTCGTGAGCTCCTCGTCGAAGTGCTGGACCCAGACGACCGGGACCCCTTCCTGCCGCGCCCGCTCGACGAGACCGGCGATGTTCGCGACGACCACGTCGCGCTGGTGGGCCCCTTCGACGACGCCCTTCTGCACGTCGATGACTAGGAGCGCGGTGTTCGGCCGGTTCTCCAATATGGTCATGATCTTCCTTTACTCACGCTGGGCTCGTGTCTACGCACGTTAGCCCCACCCACCGACAACGGGACGGCCGTCGATCAGCACCGCCACCCAGGCAGTGGCGGAGGAAAAGGGAACCTGCTCGGGCAGTAACGCCAGGTGGTCGACCGTGTGCTGATCGTGATGGCATCCATGATGCAGACGACGGTGACCATTATGCGGACATGCGTACGGGCGATTTCCGGCCGGTGCGACGATTCGCCGGTACGTCCGCACCACCCCGGAAGGCGCTCGTGAGCTCCACCTCCACCTCCCCCTTGCCCGGCAGCACGACCCCGGCGACAACGCCGGGCACGGTACTGATCCGCTCCGCGGCGGACGTCTCCGATCTGGTCAACTCGGGCACGGCCCGCGGCCGTCATGCCAAAATGATCGTGGTCATCGCGCTCGGCGGCATCTTCCTCGACGCCTACGACCTCAGTTCCCTCGCCTACGGGCTTCCCGACATCACAGAACAGTTCGGCCTCAGCTCCGCCATGGCCGGCACGGTCACCGCCTCGATCAGCGTGGGATCACTCGTCGGCGCTCTCGTCGGCGGCTGGCTGGTGGACAGGATCGGCCGCTACCGGGTCTTCATGGCGAACATGCTCTTCTTCGTCGTGACCGCGCTGGTGTGCGCGCTGGCGCAGGACGTGTGGACGCTGATTGCGGCGCGTTTCGTGATGGGCATCGGCGTCGGCATGGACATCCCCGTCGCGATCGCGTTCCTCGCCGAATTCTCCCGGCTGCGCGGCAAGGGCAGCAAGGGCTCACGCACGGCTGCTTGGTCGCCCGCCTGGTACAGCGCCACCAGCGGCTGCTACCTGGTGATCATGCTGCTGTACTTCCTGCTGCCCGACGCCCAGCTGGGCTGGCTGTGGCGCTTCACCGTCGGCTTCGGCGCGGTCCCCGCGCTGCTGGTGCTGCTGCTGCGCCGCCGCTACATGAACGAGTCCCCGACCTGGGCCGCCGAACAGGGCGACCTGGAAGGCGCGGCGAAGATCCTTCGCCAGGCGTACGACGTGGACGCGCGCGTCGCCGACGATGCACCCGCGCAAGCGCCCGCCCCAGCCCGGCCGGGCCTCGCCGCCTATGCACGGCTCTTCGCCCCTCCGTACCGCACGCGCACGATTCAGTCGGTGTCGGTCGGCCTGGCGGAGACCTTCGGGTACAACGCGGTCGCGTTCGGGCTGCCGATCATCATCGCCACACTGATGACCCAGGGCCCGCTGACCACGATCGCCTCCTCCTTCGCCCTGAACCTCCTCTTCGCCCTGACCGGTGGACTGCTCGGCATCCGCTGGGCATCGACCCGTGGCGCCTGGCCGATGATGACGCTGGGCTTCGCCATCCAGTTCGTCGCCATCACCGTGCTCGGGCTTATCGGGGAGCCGAGCGGGACGGCCGTGGTGACGGCAGGGATCCTGATGCTCGGCGCGTTCATGTTCGCCCAGGGTTTCGGCCCCGGCGCGCACATCATGAGCTACGCCTCGCTGGGCTTCCCCACCTCGATGCGCGGCGTCAGCATCGGCTTCAACCAGGCGGTGCTGCGCCTCGGTTCGACGCTGACCCTGTTCTTCTTCCCCATCCTCAGCAGCGGCCTGGGCACCCACGTCTACTGGGTCATCCTCGCGGCCCCGGTACTGGGTCTGATCGCACTCCTGGTGAAGCGCTGGGAACCGGTCGGCTTCGACGCGGACGCAGAGGAACGGAACCGGCTGCAGGCCGCGGCGTCCGACGGACTGGTGTCCGCCGCACATGGCCCGGGCCGCCAAGTTGACCGGAACTGACAGTCCTGTCCTGGGCTGTAGAAGTGATGCGCCCCTTCCTCAAGGCCCGGTGTCAGGCGCGGAGGTCTGGGGAGGTGCCAGCGGCGTACGGCGTCGTAGAGCCGTCTCCGCGAGGGGAGGTCATGGCCAGAACTGGGCGAGTACGCCCTCTTTGAAGGGGGCGGGGGAAACGGCGAGGTCGCCCGCGAACGGATGGTCCAATGTCAGGCACAGCAGCAGACTCACGCCGATGAGTGCGGCGACCGACATGACGAACATGAGGTTGGCGCGCAGGCTGTTGATGCCGTAGAGCAGGGTCAGGGGGAGCATGATGAGTGCGCCGCCGTAGACGAGGATGTTGAGGAGTGAGGGCAGGGACTGTTGGGCGTCGGAGAGCCGGGTTCGGCGTGCGCCGGCGATCTCGCCCAGTGTGGAGACGGACTGGGCGTAGTAGGTTTTCTCGGCCTCGGTCTGTGGCTCGTATTCCTGGAACACCTGGTACAGGGCGACGACTTCGCGGTTGGTGACGTTGGGGTCGGGCTGTCCGTTGCTCATGAGTGGCCATTGCTCGTTGACGACGACGCGGACGTACGCTCCGACGGCGTTTGTCACCCGGCGTTCCTGGCCGGTGGGGAACGCGGGGGCATCGCGCAGCACCTCGGCGGTCTGGCTGGCTTCGAGTGCGACGTTGGTTTCCGCCTCGTTGAGGCCTTCCCATTCGGCGACGACGACGAAGGCCAGGATGATGCCGTAGATCGCGGCGTACATGCCGAGGACGACGCCGATCATCTCGTTGTGTGTGCCGTTCGTGTGGTGAGGAAACCTGCGTCGCAGTATGAGCAGGCCGGCGACGGCGGCCAGGACGGCGCCGCCACCGAGCAGCCCGGCTAGCGCGAGAGTGCTGAAATGGTTGAGCAGCCAGATACCCACGGCCTCATAACGTCGCGCCCTGGTCCGGGTTACTCCCTGGCTGTGATGAGGCAGCCCCGCGACCGTCGACGCGAGTGCGAGTGCGAGTGCGAGTGCGAATGTCGGTATGCGGCCTGGGCCGTTGAACGCCGTGATGCGGGCCGGCGAGCACGTCAGCGAACCCGCTGCGAGCCCCTGCCGGGCGCGCGGGCCAGCGGAGAGGCGCGGGAGGCTACTCAAAGCAATCAACCCCGACTACATCTAGCTGCCGCTCCGCCCGGACAACACCGCCGACTGCACTCTCCACGAACGCCTCGGCTAGACGTACGAGGCCCCTGCCGCAACGAGCCCGGCGGCCCGGTCTACGACCTGCTGCTCCTCCGGATCGACACGGAGGCCGCCGCGCGGTGACCACACGCCCCCTCCTCACGCCGTCCGTGTACTGGTGGGCTGCCGACAAGGAGTTGGGCGAAGCAGGTTGGGTCCATCGGTAAATAGCTCGACATGGGCCGCGATGATCGGAGACGCTTCGCGCGATGACCAGAATCGATGACACACCGTCTGCGTGGGACGAGCGCACCCAGCTCACCACGTTTCTCGACTACGCACGTGACACCGCCCGCGCCAAATGTGATGGCGTCTCCGCGGAGAACGCACGCAAGGCGCTTCTGCCCGGCTCACCGCTGATGACCATGAGCGGAGTGGTCAACCACCTTCGCTGGGTCGAGTACTACTGGTTCCAGGTGGTCTTCCTCGGAGAGGAGGACCGGGGCCCCTGGACCGATGAGGACCCCGACCGCGAGATGCGTATCGCCGTCGACTTCCCGCTCACGCAGTTGCTCGACGAATACGCCGAACAGAGCGCCCGCTACCGCGAACTGGTCGCCCGGAACAGCCTGGACAAGCAGGCCCAGCGAGCCATCCGAAACGGCCTCCACGTCGACTTGCGCTGGATCCTGCACCACCTCACCGAGGAGACGGCCCGCCACAACGGCCACCTGGACATCGTGCGCGAGATGCTCGACGGCACAACCGGTCACTAGATCCGGCGGAGATCACGGGCGGAGCCGGCCAACACCGAGGCGTTCCATGGCCGGGCTGAGTCGCGGAGTGTCGCCCCACTGGCCCGGAGTGTTCAGCAGGGCCAGGGGGCGGGCGTTCACCCTCTCCATCGAGACGGATCTTGCAGTTCAGGCCGTCCCGGGTGCGTCCGAGTCCCTCGTCGGGCGATGCTGCCGGGGCGTGCGTCTTTTCCCGGTACTCGTAGCGGATTCCTACGAGCCCCGGCGGCGTGCGGATGGGCCCGGCAGGATTCTTCCCTCCGCGTCCCACCAACCGCGTTCCGTCACCCTTGTGCCATGCCACGGCGCCGCTGACACAAGTACAGGCTCCATCACAGGCAGCATCGTTGACTACGTCGCGCCGACTGGCCGTGGGGGAGGTGCAGGTGCACGGACCGCACGCGTGGTGACGCTGGAGGGGCTTCCCGCCGGTGTTGCGATCACCACGCGGACGATGGAGTCCCCGCGACGACCGGGATCTGTTCTGGGCCCGCAGCTTCGTCTTCGAGCTGGGCGGGTGGCAAGGCCACGTGCTGGTGGTGGGAGAGCGGATGCCCACGCCGCGATCCTGCCGCCACCCTGCCCTACGGTAGCCCGCATGACGTCATCGCCCTCCATGCTCGGCTTGCTCCGCAGCGACCCGAAAGCGGCGGAACTCGCCGAGTGGCCCTTCGACTTCGACACGCACGTGGTACGACATGGGCCGATCACCCACGTGGAGCCGGTGCACCTCGCCTCGGGCGAGCCGCTGGAGGCGATCGCCAAGGACGGCGGAGGCGGCACGTACTTCCTGTGCGGGGCCGGTGACGGCGAGGACCGGCCTGTGCTGTTCGCCGACTCCGAGGGCTCGGCCGGGATCGTCGGTGCCAACCTCCGTGACGCCCTGCTGCTGATGGCCGTGCTGCCCTGCGCGGATCGGGCACTGAACCTCGAGAGCCAGGGGCGGGCCATGGACGAGGCGACGCTGCTGGCGTTGCGGGAGGAGGAAGACGAGGAGCTCAGTGAGGCAGCTGACATGGACGACCTGCCCGGGCGCCGGGCCGAGTTCCTCGACCGTCTCGGGCTGACCCCGCCGCCGCTTACCGAGCTGCTGGACCGAGCTCGCGAGGCCACCGCCCTGGAGCCCTCATACATCCTCCTCAACGAGCACGGATACGCGTACCAACAGGACTGACCTGCGCATGACTCCGACCGTGGGTGCAGCGACTCATGGTTGTCCGACGCAGGAAGCCGCTCGGCTTCACTCTCGACCAGACGTGCGACCTGCTGGAGGCGACCGACCGCCTCGATGCGGACGGCGACCTCGACACCGACGAGCGCGAGACACTGCTGGCCCGGCTGCGCGAGTACGAGCAGCCCGCTGCCGAGCAGGTCGATAGGCTCCGGATGCAGCTGCCGCGTGCCGAGGATTTCACCGCCACCGTGGGCGCCAGTCTGGAGCAGAACGTCTCCGTGGCCCGCCCCTGAACCCGTGGCATCACAGCTGAGACCGCGTGTCCATCGGTGCTCCGGCGGCTTCGGCTGAACGCGGGGAGGCACCAGAAGTTGAAGACCTGTGCGCGCGGATGTTCCACGACGGCAGGTTCCCGTATCCGTCAGGGTTTCAACGCCACCGCACCGAACTGCGGAAGTTCAAAAGGGGAGTTGGACTCAACGCGCCATTGCGCGCACGAAACGAGGCCGGGTGCGACAAGGTCCAGGCCGTCGAAGAAGGAGCTGATCTCTGCGCGACTGCGGGCAGTGATCGGCGGGGTGGCGTTTTCGTTCCAGAACTTCATGGCCTCGATATTGCCCTCGCCACCGAGATCGGTATCGGTAGTGGGGTGTGTCAGCGCGAGATAGCTGCCGGAGGGGACCGCGGCCATGATCCGGCGCACGATGTCCTGTGCTTCGCCCGTGTCGAGAACGAAGTTGAGGATGCCCAGCATCATGACCGCGACGGGCTGGTCGAGGTCGAGGGTTGCCGATGCGCCCTCCATGACGCCAACCGGGTGGTGAATGTCGGCGTCGATGTAGTCGGTGGCTCCCTGGTGCGTACCGGTCAGCAGGCTGCGGGCGTGGACAAGCACGATGGGGTCGTTGTCGACGTAGACGATCCGGGACTCGGGTGCGATCCGCTGGGCGATCTCGTGGGTGTTGTCCACGGTCGGCAGTCCGGTGCCGATGTCCAGGAACTGTCGCACTCCGCAGTCGGCGGTCAGGAACCGGACCGTGCGGCCGAGGAACTGGCGGTCGGCGCGGGCCACGTCTCGGATCACCGGGAACATCGTGACGACCTGGTCACCGACTTGCTTGTCGATCTCGTAGTTGTCTTTCCCGCCGATCCAGTAATTCCACACTCGAGCGTTGTGCGCGACTCCGGTGTTCAGCCTGCCCGACACGTCCGACGGGCGCTGGCTCTCACTCACGTCTTCCCCTTTTCTCGCTCACCGCGCTCACCCACGAGGTGTCTGGGTGGGCAGCCGCCGTGGCGTCAACGGATCGTGGTGCCAGTGTGATGCACGTGGGTCATGGCGTCCGTGGATTCGGAGTTCCCGAGCCCGAGCCGCAGTCACCGGATCAAGTCGCCGGGTTGCGGCGGCGGTTGATGGTCCGGGATCGGGTGAGATCGCATTGGTCCATGAGGAGCATGTTGTTACGGTGCGCAAGTCACCAGCGCACCGGCAGCTCTCGCAGACTCCGCATGAGACTGGTGCGCCACTGTGGTGTGCCGTCGCCGTCGAAGGCCAGGCGGGGGAAGCGGTCCAGCAGGATGCGCAGGGCCAAGGTTGCCTCCAGGCGGGCCAGCGGGGCGCCCAGGCAGTGGTGCAGGCCGTGCCCGAAGGCGAGGTGGGCGCGGGTCGCGGCCGGATCGCGGTGGATGTCGAACTGTTCGGGGGAGGGGAAGCGCGCGGGGTCACGGTTCGCGGCGGCGATGGAGAGAACGACACGGGCGCCCGCTGGTATCCGGGTGCCGCCGAGGTCGATCGGTTCGGCGGCGTAGCGGTAAGTACCCGCAGGCGCGGGCGACTCGAGGCGGAGCGCCTCCTCCACAGCGCCCTGCAGCAGCTCGGGGTCGGCACGGAGGGCGGCGAGCTGCTCGGGATGGCTGAGCAGCAGGTGGACGGCGCTGGCGATGAGGTTGACGGTGGTCTC
Organism: Streptomyces sp. NPDC056486; assembly: GCF_042795295.1. Taxonomy (NCBI): domain Bacteria; kingdom Bacillati; phylum Actinomycetota; class Actinomycetes; order Kitasatosporales; family Streptomycetaceae; genus Streptomyces; species Streptomyces sp. NPDC056486. The sequence continues at coordinate 20,046 of NZ_JBHTSF010000017.1, read as the reverse complement.
GTGCCCTGCGACGAGCAACAGGAAGGCCATGCCGAGCAGTTCTTCCGGCGCGAGCCGGTCGCCGCTGTCCCCGTCGTGGGTGCGGACCAGGGCGTGCAGCAAGTCGCTCTCCGCCGCGTCCGGCAGCCGCCGCTTCTCCTCTGCGAGCCCCGCGAGGTAGGCGGCCATTTCTTGCGAGGCTCGGGCGGACTGCTCCGCATCGTCGAGGGAGACGACCTTCGTGGACCACTCCCGGAAGGCGGCCCGGTCTGCTTCTGGCACGCCGAGCAGCTCGCAGATGATGGTGAGTGGCAGGGGGTAGGCGTATGCGGTCACAAGGTCGGCACGGCCGTCGGCGGCTACTGCGTCCAGGAGGGCGTCGGCCGCCTCCTGGACGCGTGGCCGCAGCGCCTGGACGCGACGGGCGGTGAACTCGCGGGCCACCAGTGTCCGCAGGCGGGTGTGATCGGGCGGGTCGACCTGGAGCATGTTGCTGCCCACGGAGTACAGCCCGTCGTCCTTGAAGTCGGCGGAGTGCCGCACGTCATTGCGCAGCCTGGGGTCGACGAACGCCGTGCGCACTTCCTCGTGCCCGATCACCAGCCACGACTCGTCCCCGGTGGGGAAGCGCACGTGGTGGACCGGCCCGTGCGAGCGCAGTGCGGTGAAGGCGGAGTAGGGGTCGGCTGTGAAGTCGTCGGTGAGGTCGGCGAGTTGAACGGTGGGGCGCTGTGTGCGCATGGACGGCTCCCGGACAGAAGTGGGGATAACTCCCCGTTTACACGTCGGGATGACCGTAACACGAAGCGGGGAGTGCTCCCCACTTGTATCGGCGAAGGCAATACCCAAAACAGCTGGAGCGGGAGTTGGCTCGGAGTCCGGCCGTGTATGGCCGGGGGGACCAGCGCTGGACGCTGGCGGGATCCGGGTGCTGATCTGGCGGGATTTCGAACTGCAGTGTTCGTCGGCGGCGGTGTGGCGGCTCTCTGGCCACCGAGGACCTGTTCGCCCGCTACCGGCACTCCCGGTTCCTCTACCCGGCCAAACAGGGATGGCTGGCCCCCTACTGGCCGGCGATCCTGGACACGTGGGACAGAACACGGCAGGCGGGGAACTTCCTGCACCGCGTGGTGACCTACGAGGCGCCTGACGGTGGCTGGTCCTCGATGAGATATGGCGCAGTACCTCGCGCGGCCGGCACGCGCAGGTAGCGGCAGAACTCCGGGAACTGCGTGCGCCGCTTGAGGGGCTTGATGTGGCCGTAGAGCTTGTCTTTGGCCAGGACGGGTGCGGCAAACAGGTGCCGTACTCCGCCGTAGCGGTCGCAGGTCGCCCGCCGACGTCGGTGCGGTTCGCGGTCGGGGTCCTTGTGCCTGCCGCCGCGTGGTCTTGACGGCGCCAGCTGCGTCGAGCGCGCACCCGCGCCGATCAGCCCGTCGAGTACTGCACTGCCCACGCCTCCTCTGCTGACCGGAGGTTACTGCGTGTGGAGCGGCGGCGGCTGGTCCGCATCCTGCCGCCCCACCGCGCGCCCCAGATCCTGAACGCAGGGCCCGTGCAGGAGCGATGCGGGAGAGGGCAGGGGGATGGGCATGCCGAGGCGCAGGCGGCCACGGCCTCAAGATCGCCGAGTCCGGTTCGTGTCGGTCCGGTGGCCGACGCGGCTGACGGTCCTGATCGTGGTCCTTCGCTTGCCGACCTTGACACGGGTGGACAAGCGCGACGGAGCTCCTGGTCGAACGAGTGATCTTGCAGCCGGAGCTGTACGTCGGCGATCTGCGGACGTCGTGGGTTATCTCGTAGCGGAGCAGTGCCGGGCCGTGTTCGAACGAGGTGACCTTGGAGAGCCACCGGCCTGTGCGCTAGGACTAGGACCGGCAGGACACGTCACGTCCGGGCAGTCTGCCGTCGGTCAGATAGGCGTTGACCTGCGCGTCTGCGCACGCGTTGCCGTACTCGCCGAAGATCCCATGCTGCCTGGCGCCGGGCAGGGTCACCAGGCGGGAACGGGACCACCGTTCACGCACCTGCTGGGCGCCGGAGTAGGTGGTACGGGTGTCGCCCGTGGCGTTGACCAACAGGGCCGGAACGTCGTTGTCGACCACGGTCGGCGCCTCCGCCGGATCGTCCCAGAACTCGCACGCCGTGATGTTGTACGACAGCGGGGCGGCGAAGGGGTATTTCTTGCGGCCGGCCTGTATGTCGCGCCAGTAGCTCTCGGTCCCGCGCTCCGTCGCGACATCTCCGCACAGGATGGCGGCCTGCACGCTGCCCTGCTGCGAACCGGCCTTGGTGGTCATGGCTGCCAGCAGCTCGGACAACCCCGCTCCCGGCTCGACGTGGTGTCCGTCGGCGGCGCGCGCGAGCGTCCGGGTCGCGGTGGCAAGCTCGGCCCGAGGCTTGTCCAAGTCGCTGCCCAGGCCGCCGAAGTAGACGAGGGGCACGAAGTGTTCGTCGACCCGGAAGTCGCCGACCCGTAGGGGCTTTTCGGCCGCGGCCTGCTGGATGCCGCGCACGGTGGCCAGCACAGTGTCGGCGGTGCGGCCGAGGGCGTAGGTGTCGTGCCGGGCGGCGGTCCAGGCCGCCCAGGCGTGCAGTGCCCGCTCGTTGGCTCGCGTGGAGTCGGCGAGCAGCGTCTGGGAGTACCGGGCGGGATCGATGACACCGTCGAGCACCATGCGGTCGGTGCGGCCGGGGAACAGCTCGGTGTAGACCTGACCGAGGTAAGTGCCGTACGAGTAGCCGAGGTAGGAGATCCGCTGCGCGCCCAGCGCGGCCCGGACGACGTCCATGTCCCGGGCGGTATTGCGGGTGCTGACGTAGGGCAGCACATCTCTGTTCGTCTCCCGGCACCGCTCGGCCAGGCCGCGTTGACGGGCGACCGACTCCTTGAACCCGGCCCGGCCTTTGCCGGCCGAGAAGACCGTGGAACCGATGTCCCAGCCGCAGTCCAGCGGTGTGGAGCGGCTGACAAAGCGCGGGTCCAGGCCGATGAGGTCGTACGTCTTCGCCACCTTTCCCAGGGCCGCGCCGACCGTGAGCGGCATGTCGAGACTCGGCCCGCCGGGGCCGCCGTTGTTGAGCAGCAGCGGGCCGACGCGGTGTGCGGGATCGGCGGCGCGGAGCCGGGAGACGGCGACGGTGAGGGTCCGGCCGCCGGGATCGGTGTAGTCGAGCGGCACGGTGAGGTCGGCACATTGGGCGCCCGCGGCGTCGAGCTCTTGTCCGGTGGCGTCGTCGGGGCCCAACGCGCAGTCGTGCCAGTCGACGTCCTGGGCGTGGTACCGCCCGAGCCCCGAAGGCTCACCGGCCGCATCCGAGGCCGCGACGGGTGACGTTCCCGCCGCCACGGCCAGTATCGCGACACCGGCAACGGCCGCTCGCCCACCTCTGGTCATCTGCATGCACCGCACGCTAGGCGCGCCATCGCCCGGTATCGCTGCGGCCACCCCCCGAGTCTTGCCTAGGGGTAGCCCTACCGAAAGGGCAGTTCAGCCTGTCCGGCGGCGGGACCCGGCTCAAGGAGCCGCACGTCACGACCGCGCGCTGCTGGTCGCGCACAGCTGCAACGTCGGCTGTACTCCGGTTCATCGGCTCCGCCACGCGACGAAGAGGAGCGGATCCGTGCCGGCCGCCACGGTCGGTGATGACGGACCCGGCACTGGGCGACTGTTCCGGTGCCGCGGACGGCGACGGCGAGTCCGACCAGGTTGAGGAGACCAGGGCCGTGGGCCTGACGTACCGGGCGGAGACATAACCCTTGGACGTCTTGACCTGGTACCAGGTGCGGTTACCGCCGACCGGCTGGCCGGGCTTCTTACAGAGCAGGTCGACGCTCTGCTTGTTGTGGTAGGTCCCGGCGACCGCCGAATTGTTGTACTGGCTGCGCAGGCCGGGCGGCCTTCGTGGGCCGGTACCCGTTGAGCGAGGCGATGGTCCGACCGCTCAGCTCTCGAAGCAGAAATGCGATCCGTCTGGAATCCACCGGGGCTTGCTGGACCGTGAGTTGGCGGCTAGGGGTGTTATGGCACTCGTGCCACGCCGACCCATCCGGCCCTAATGGTCAACGCGCCGGGCATGGCCGCGTCCGGCTTCCACGCCGGCCAGGGAACGAAGCCGGGGTCGACCAGTTCAAGACCGTCAAAGAGCGAGATGGTCTGCTCCGGGCTGCGCAGAATGTAGGGGATTGCGCCGGAGTTGTTGTACTCCTCCTGCACGTTGCGGTGCAGGTCATCGTCGGCATCGGAATGACTCAGCGAGGCATAGCTACCGGAAGGAAGGCCCGCCACCAGATTGCGCACCAAAGCCAGTACGTCTTCCCAGGGGTCTATGTGACCCAGCACATCATTGATCACGAGACCGATGGGCTGAGACATGTCGAGCGTCTTCGCCGCGTCGTGAAGAATCTTGTCGGTGTCGCGCATGTCCGCCAGCACGTAATCGGTGGCGCCTTCGGGCGTGCCTCGTAAAAGCGTGTCGACGTGCATCAGGACGATCGGATCGTGGTCTACGTAGACCACCCGACTGTCCCGCGCTATGCGCTGGGCGATCTCGTGGGTGTTGTTGGCCGTGGGCAGCCCGGCACCCACGTCGAGGAACTGTCTGATACCTTCCCGCGCCATCCAGCTCACCGAGCGACGCAGTACATCGCGTGACTCCTGGGCCATCGGGACGATCAGGGGGAACTTCTCTTTGTAGGCGTCACCGGCCCGTTGGTCGGATTCGTAATGATCCTTGCCGCCCAACCAGTAATTCCATACGCGCGCGCTGTGCGGAAGGGAGGTGTCTATCTTGTGCAAGTCTGCCGGCTCACTGCTCATTACAGTGCCTCTCTCAATTCGTCAGGGCGGAGGGCAAGGACAGCGGAACGGTCCAGTCTCCTCGAGGCAGGCTGTCACCGCGTGTGCCTGGGCGCAACGCTGGCGGGGCTTGAGTACTCGACCCGGCTGAGCGGCCCGGCAGGACTCGTGATGATGAGCCTGATTGCCTCAGCGCGACTGTTCGTGAGCGTCGCAGCAGCTCTGTATCCAGGACGCCACTTTGGTCCGCCACGTACACAGGCCTGTGCCGAACAGGCCTGTGTACGTGGGAGCGGAGGCACCGGGGCCGGTCGCTCCTCATCTGCTGCGGGGCGGGAGTCCTGCTGGCCGCGGCGGTCGTGGCGTCTCTACCTGCTCGGCCGTGCGCCGGGCGAGGATCCAGGCGCGGAACCCGCGCCCGGCGACGGCGTGTTCGCGTAGCGGCTGACGAACTCGTGGATCTCCTGGGCGACGAGCTCGGGAGACTCGTAAGGGGCGAGATGTCCCGCGTCCGACAGGAAGACCAGCCGGCCTCCGGGCATCGCACGCACGTCGGCGATCAACTTGTCCTGCGGAGCGATGGTGTCTCTGCCGCCGATGACGTAGCACGCCGGCACGGTGATCCCGGACAGCTCCTCGAACATGCTCGTGTAAGCACCGCCACCGGTTCCGGGCCAGCTGTCCCAGAACTGCTCTGTGACAGCACTCGTCATCGTGCGCACGACATCGGTCGTCTTGCTCGGCTTCAGCGACATGGCCTCAATGGCCTGCGTGATGGTTTCGACGTCACGGAAGGACTTGTGGAACCCTTCGATGACTGGATCGCCCGCCTCGGTACCGCCCGCGTTCCACGGCATGAGCGCCATGACCGTGAACACCTGGCCAGGCCGGTCGAGGGCGATCCGCACGCTGGGCGCGCCACCGAAGGAGAGACCGACGAGGGCGAAGCGTTCGAGGCCGAACTGATCACAAGCGTCGATCACCGTTTCGGCGATCCGGGCGAGGCTCGAGATGGCACCTGCTGCGAAAACCGCGCTGCTGCACGACCCACATCACCGCGGTCGTACTCTACGACCACCAGCAGCAACGCCCCCTGTACCTGCCTGCCAAGGACGTGACCGTGACGACGTACAACTGCGAGACATGACGAGGTGACGAGGCATCACGCCGTGACCGTCACAACCGTTGCATAGGCTGAGAAACTGCCTTTCATGACTGTTCGGTGAGGAAGGCCACCACGGCGTTCAGGAACTGCGCCTGTCCTTCGACATTCGCCATGTGCACCGTGGGCAGGACGGTGAACCGTGCGCCGGGGATGGTCGCGGCGAGCTCCTTGCCGTGGTCGGCGGATGTGACGGTGTCGTGCTCGCCCGCGATGACCAGTGTCGGGTTGGGTATGAGCGCGGCTGTGCGGCGCAGGTCGTAGTCGCGCACCGCAGCCCAGCTCCCGGCCACGCCCTGGCGCTGGGTGGCGAGCAGGGTGCGGCGGAAGCCCTCGACAACCTCGTTGTCGCCTCGCAGCATGTGGGCCGGGAACCAGTTGTGCAGGAACCTTTCCGCGGTGACCTGCATGTCGGGGGCTTCCAGCAGTTCGGCGATCGGTTGATCCCACTGACGGGCCGGGCCCAGGTAGGCGGCGGTGTTGGAGAGGACCAGGTGGTCGACGCGCTCCGGAACGTGGATTCCCAGCCACTGCGCGACGATTCCGCCCAGGGACAGGCCCAGCACGTGCACCCGCTGCAGGCCCAGGGCATCCAGCAGCTCCACCACGTCGTGCCCCAGCCGGTCCAGGGAATACGGGCCGTCCGGGACATCGGAGGCGCCGTGGCCGCGCGCGTCGTAGCGCAGCAGCCGGAAGCGCTCGGTCAGAGCCGGCACCTGGCCATCCCACATGTGGAGGTCGGTGCCGATGGAATTCGAGAGCAGCAGCACAGGCTTGTTCTCGTCACCGTCGAAGCGGTAGGCGATGCGGACGCCATCGCCGGTGGTGATGGCAGTAGGGGTCTGAGAAGTCATGTCAGCTCCAGTGATCCAGCGGCTATGTGCTCAGCCTATGAACACCACCCGGCAGAGTGCTATTACAAAGATCGAACGAGCCCTGTAGGTTATCTGGACAATGTCGAACTTCACGCTCCACGAGTTGCAGTGCTTCAACGCCGTGGTTCTCGACGGCGGCTTCCAGGCCGCCGCCGAGCGGTTGCACCGCTCACACCCTTCCGTGTTCGCAGCAGTCGCCAAGCTGGAGCGCCAGCTGGGCCTTGACCTGCTGGACCGCTCGGGCTATCGGGTCCAGCTCACCGAGGCGGGTCACGCCTTCCACCGCAAGGTGCGCTTCCTGCTGCACGAGGCCGAGGAGCTGCAGACCTACGCCGAGCAGTTGGCGATGGGCGAAGAGGCCGAACTGCGCGTGGTGCTCGGGGACCTGTGCCCGCTTCCGCCGGTGCTGCAGATGCTCAGCGGCTTCTTCGCGCAGTGCCCGCAGACACGGCTGCACCTGCAGTTCGAGACGGTCACCGGCCCCTGGGAGCGACTGCTGGAGGACGAAGCCGACCTCATGGTGCACCGCGTCCCCAAGAGTGACGTGCGGATGGAGTGGATCGATCTCGGCCGCGTCGCGCTGGTGCCCGTCGTGGCGCCCGGTTTCCTGCCTTTCCCTCCGGACGCCGACATCACACCGCAGCGGATGCAGGCCTTCACCCAGTGCGTGGTCCGGGATTCGGCGCAACATCCCTCCGAGCAGGGCCACTTCCTGGTCGAAGGCGCGCCCCGGTGCTCCGTTCCGGACCACCTCATGAAGAAGGAGCTGATCTTGCACGGCATGGCGTGGGGACACGTACCGCGGTTCATGATCGAGACCGAGTTGCGTGACGGAAGGCTGCTTTCCATCGCCGGACGGCACTTTCCCGGTGTGGTCGAGGAACTCTCGGCAGCTCGCCGGCGCGGGCCGCCCCCCCGCCCCCGGGCCCGCCCACACGGGGGGGTTAATTATAC
>NZ_JBHTSF010000017.1:0-12267 GCF_042795295.1 Streptomyces sp. NPDC056486 | reverse complement strand
CGTTTAATTTCCCAGCCGTTGTGGCGTTCGGTTGGGCTGATTCCCCGCGCCGGCGGCAATTTTCCGGGGTTGTTCGTGCAAATGCCGGACGCGCGCGGGCGCGCCCGGCCGCCCGGGCGGGCCCCCGACCAGCTGTGGGATTTCTTGGAGCGTCATGCACCGGTTCTGCGGCCGGCGCTGGGCCGTGTACCCGGAGCGGAAAAGGCGCCGGAACACTCACCCCGGAGTTGACCGCGGTCGGTAGAGGCCGGGGAGATAGGCGACATCGCAGCCGCGCCCGCAGCCGCAGGCGCGGGCGACCGTCACTGCCAGCGTGCCGATGGAGGCTGGCTGGTCGACCACCACCAGGACCTTGTCCTTGCCCTTGCGCTGGAGGCGGGTGAACAGTTCCCGCAGCCGGGGCTCACCGTTGGGCAGCGGCTTGTCGAAGGTCGTACGGCCGTCGGCCAGCAGGGCCGTGCCGTGGTGGGTGGACATGCCTACGTCCAGGGCGCAGAACACCTCGATCGAGGTGAAGTCGTTGCTGATCACCGGGCTTTCCATCCCCGGGAGTACACCGGGCGGCCTACCAGGGGACCGGCAGTCGGCAGCCACATTGCGCAGCTCGCCCCTCGGCGGACACGCTCTCATCAGCGATCAAGCGGTGCCACCAGGAGCGGTGACAGCACCCCCGGATCATCAAGGACAGGGGCAACAAGTCCTACCGGCCCTGGAGGCCACGAGCCCAAACCGGGCTCTACGAGCAAGGCAATGGGCGACCCACCTCACTGGCGCTGCACAAGGGGCGAGTTCATATAGCGACTGCCATTGCCGGGGGGACTTCATGTACGGAGGCGTGGTCCATGGTGACGCTCCGCTCGCGGCCTCGCCGCGGCCGCGGGGGAGACTGAAGGCGGTGACCCGCACGTGGTCACCGCCCTTCGTTCAGATGGCCGGCTGGTCAGGGGGCGGTCCCGTCTCCCACCACACCGGTGAGGCCGAGCTTGTCGACGGCCTGGTAGTAGGTCCAGGCCGTCCCGTTGCACGTGGTCTTCGTCGCGCCGCTGTATCTCGCGCACACTCTCTTCAGGTCCTCGTAGAAGGCGCTGTCGACGCGCGCCTTGTTGGCGTTGAAGGTGCCCGCTTCCTTGTAGTTGCGGTAGCCGAAGTCGTGGCGGGCGCAGGCCGTCTTGAAGGGGAAGCCCAGGGGGTTGTCGGGCGAGCTGGAGCAGTAGTCGGTGGACCAGTTGAACTGGTAGGCGCTCCAGGCCCCCTGATTCCCGTTGGCCGACACCCAGGCGTTGTAACTGCCCGCGTCGGTCTGGGTCCAGCTGCTGAGCACCTGCGCCTTGTCGGCGGGCACGGCCGACGCGGGGGTGGTGGCTACGCCTAGTCCCAGGGTGAGGGAAGCGGCGCTCACGGCGAGAGCGGTCAGTCGACGGCGCATGGGGCCTCCTGCAGGGGATGACACTTCCGTCTCAACAAGCAGGTTCATTCCCACAGTTGGCACTTCAACAAACGAGAGGTTCGCGTGAACTCCGTGTGGCCGGCGGGGTTTACGGCACCACCGTCGCCGCATGCTGCAAAACTGCGTCGATCAGACAGCCTTGTGTGTTGTGGTCCGTCGTCTCCCGGTCCCGGCTGGGGCCCCTGGTGTTTGTGGCCCCGGGAGAGGAGGGTGACCGGCGGCGTCACGATCACCGCACGGCGGATGCGGTAGAACTTTGCTACTTCCCCCACGCACAGGCTGTGGCTGCTGGGCAATCACCGCCCCGAGGTGGGCGCCGGCTACGCGCTCTGGCGCCGTGTGCGGATCATCCCCTGCGAACGCAGCGTTCCCGAGGAACGCAAGCGGCCCCGGGATGCTTGCGGAGTTGGTCAAAGGCAAGCGGGATCGGCGATGCCGCGTCGGCAGGCACGGTTCAGTCGCCCGCGGTGTCCTCGGGCTCCCAGCGAAGCAGGTCGCCTGGCTGGCACTTGAGCACCTCGCAGAGCGCGGCGAGCGTCGCAAAGCGCACCGCCTTGGCGCGGCCGTTCTTGAGTACCGCCAGGTTGGCGGGCGTGATCCCTACGCGGTCGGCGAGTTCGCCCACGGACATCTTCCGTCTGGCCAGCATCACGTCGATGTCGACGGCGATCGGCATCAGATCACCTCGTCCAACTCGGCCTGCATCTGCGTCGCTTCGGCATCGCGCGTGACGGCCTGGGCGAGCAGTATGCGCAGCAGGAGCACGATGAGTGCGACTCCCAGGATGGCCAGGCCGATCCCGCCCATGATGACGGTGACGCCCGGGTCGTCCCGCTGGCCGGGCGCATTGAGGGCCGTGACCGCGAACCACACGAGAGCAGCCGCAACGATCGCGCCGATGATGATGTCCACGTACCGAAAGGCGGCGTGGGAGAACACGGTTCCGGCTCGCACCATCGTCACCAGTCGCCATACACAGACCAGGGCGACCTGGGCCGTCCCGATGCCCAGGATCGTGATCACGCGCAGCGGGGTCTGTGGGAGCGATCCGTCCTCCGGGTCGCTCCCACTGACCAACGCCCACACCATCAATGCCTGTACGAACACGGTGCCGGTGAGCACCACCACGAGCACGGCGCGCAGCGCGCGCACTGCCAGCTTTCCCATGACCCATCCCTCCATCGAGTTACGATGGGAATCTATCGAATATCGATAGGTGAAGCAAGGGTTGGGTTACCAGGCACCGACCCATCTCCGACCGCAGCATCGCGTCGATCAGGGGCGCAATCTCATCAACCAACCGCTCACGAGCGTCGCCGCTCGATGACCGACGATGCGGAGCGAGCGAGGCCGGGGAAGTCCCGCATTACGACGGACGGCAAGATCGAGGCGGGCGGCCCCTTCGTGCTCGCGGAGGTCTGCGAGGACCGCATTAACGAGTTCATCGCCTTCTTGAGCGCTGCGCGATCTGTCGACGCCTCGTCGCGGGGCCCCGGACGACGGACGGAGCGGGTCGATCCTCAAGGTGGGCGAAGTCAGTCCATGAGGTGGTCGAGGACGGAGCGCACCGAATCGTGCGCGGCTCGACGGGTTTCCTCGGTGGGCTCCGTCGTCTCGAAGCCGTGCAGGCCTTCGGGGACGTCGATCACCTCGATGTTCCGTTCGTGGGTCGCCGCGGCGGTGAGGAACTGTTGCACGGTTGCCGCGATTTCGGCGCGTTCCCGCCCCACCTGGGTCAGTACGATCGGCAGCGCGCCGGCGGTGCGCAGCGCGGCCACGGGCCGGAAACGAGTGTCGGCCAGGCCCCAGTTCGGCAGCGGAGCGAGGACCGGGTACGACACGGCCACACAGCGCAGCCACGGCGGGGGCGCCGCGATCCAGTCCGTCGAGATCAGCCCGCCGGCGGAGAAGAACCAGAGCGCGACGCGGTCCGGGTCGACACGAGGGTCGGCGCGGACGCGCTCGACCGCCGCGGCGACGTCCTCGGCGGCCCGCTCGAAGTCGGTGAGGTCGTGCAGCCGGTGGTCCAGCGTCACGCCGACCGCGCCCCGGCTCGCTACGTAGCGGCCGTAGCCGATGAAGGCAGGCCAGTCGCGCGGGGTCGGCGCCACGCCGGCGGGCACGGGACCGCCGTGCACGAACACCACCGCCGGGCGAGGGCCCTCCGCTTCGGGCAGGTAGAGGTCGAGGTGCCCCACTCGTTCGCGCGGCCGCTTTGGCACGTCGAGGAGGAAGGGCCGCAGATGCGCCGGCCGCTCGCCCGCCGCGGGGGCCAGCCGGTATCCGTCCCCTGCGGCGGCCTTGAGCAGGACGGTGGCAAGCTCGTCCGGGGCGGAGAGCATCGGCCAGTGCCCGGTGTCGAGTTCGAAGAAGGTCACGCGGCGCTCGACGAGCATCTTGGAGCGGGGGTCGCCGAGCCCTGCGAAGGCCTCGATGGCGGCGATGCTCGACCCGTTCTTGGTGCACAGGACGCCGGTCGTCGGCAGCTGGGCTGTCACGCCGGTCAGCCGAAGCGGCTGCCTGAGCGCGCCCCGCGGGTGCGGGGCGGCCAGGCGCGTCAGCCGGGCCAGCGCATCGTCGGGGATGCCGGCGGTGCTGCCCCAACGCTGCCAGTCCTCAGGTGCCGGGACAGAGATCCGCCAGTCGGCCCCGGCTGCCTCCGCCTCGTCCAGGAGCAGTTCGCGAAGTTTCTGGTCGGGGACGAGACCGAGGGCGGGCTCGCCGTCCCGGGGGACACCGGTGTCCAGGTGGACGATCCGGCCGATCCGGTCCGGGCGGCGGTCGGCCGCGCCGAGCACCGGGTGGATGCCGTAGTCGTGGCCGGCAATCACCACATCTTGCGTGTCCACGTGGTCGATCAGTCCGACCAGGTCCTGGATGTGCGTCTCCAGGTCGGTGCCGGGGCCTGCCAGATGGCGCCGATCGCCCAGGCCGGTGAGCGTCGCCGGATGGACCTCGGCCCCCGACTCCCGTAGCCGGGCCGCGAGTTCCTGCCAGACCCAGCCACCGGTATACGCGCCCGCCACCAGGATGAATGCCGTCATGAACCTCTCCTCGCGTGCTCTGGGTGCGCGGGGCGCCATACGGCCGTCCGCGCTCGCCGGTACCGTAAGAACTCCCCCTGAGGGAGGTTCAAGCCTTGTCGCCCGACGGCATGTGGAGCATCGGAGAGCTCGCGGAGCACGCCGGTGTCTCCGTCAAGACCATCCGCTTCTACTCGGACCGCGGTCTGCTGCCCGAGGCCGCGCGCAGCGCCGGTGGACATCGCCGGTATGGCCCCGAGGCGCTCGACCGGCTCCGTCTGATCCGCTCTCTGCGGACCCTGGACCTGCCGGTGCCGGACGTGGGGCGGGTCCTGGACGAGGAGGACGCCCTGGAGGACATCATCGCGGGGCAGTTGCGGGCGCTCGGTTCGCAACTCGCCGCCCTGCGCTGGCGTGAGGCGGCCCTGCACCTGCTGCGGGACTGCACCGCCAAGGAGCGTGCTGAGAGGCTGCGGCTCGTGGGGACCGTGGCCGCCCCGCCCAGCACGGAAGCGCTGGCGCGGTTCTGGCGGCGCTGGCTGCCGCCGCGGCTTCCGGCCCGGCTGGTGTCCTCGATCCTCGAGCAGGCGGTTCCGCAGCCTCCGGAGGATCCGGACCCGGCTCAGGTGCTGGCCTTCGCCCGGCTGCACGCCTTTGTCTCCCGACCTTGCACCGGAAACGACCGCGGCCAGCCCGCGGCACACCGGCCGGAGGCGGGCTACCGCCCGGCGGTGCTCTACGACGGGCTCAGCGAGGCATACGCCCTGGCGGCCCCGGCCCTGCGTGCGGAGTGGCCGCCGGACGGGTGCGATGCGCTCGACTGCTTCGTCGCCGCGTATGCCCGCTCGCGCGGGGCGCGCGATACACCCGTCTTTCGGCAGCGGCTCGGCGGCGTGCTGGCGGCGGACCCCCGTGTCGACCACTACTGGCAGCTCGTCGCCGAACTGGCCGACCCCGCATATCCCACGCCGGGCGCGGCTCACGACTGGCTGCTGGCCGCGCTGGACAGCGACATCGCCTCCTCCGCCGCCTGACGGCGGGGCTCTGTCCACTCCTCGCGGCGACTTGTAGCGGCTGGGCTGGAAACGTGGTGGCGTGCCATGGCGCAGCCACCGAGGAGCGCCCCCGGACTGGCGAGCGAGTCGGCCGGGGGGTGCCCCTATGACTTTGGGCAAGGGGCTGGGGCGGTTTGGGGTTGGTAGAAGGTGCCGTCGCGGAGCATGGCGAAGAGTCTTTTTTTCGACCAAAGGGGATGTAGCGCCACTTAGTCGACACAAGGCTTCCGCGGTAGCTGTGACCTTGGCAGACTGCGCGCGTCTCTGCTGTCTCGCGCATCCTTATGAGGTCTTCAGTCATGCCCGAACTCAACCGGCGCCGCTTCCTTCAAATAACGGGAGCAACTGCGGGCTTTGCGGCCCTCTCCAGCAGTATCGACCGGGCCGCGGCGATCCCGGCGGCGCGCCGTACCGGTTCCCTCAAGGACGTCGAGCACATCGTGGTCCTTATGCAGGAGAACCGCTCCTTCGACCAGTACTTCGGCGCGATGAAGGGAGTACGCGGCCACGGCGACCCCCGTCCCGTGACGCTCCCGAGCGGAAAGTCCGTCTTCCACCAGCCCAAGGAGCCGGGCTCCGCGACCGAGGTGCTGCCCTACCGGGCGGACGACGAGGACCTCGGCATGAAGTTCCTCGCGGGCCTCGACCACAGCTGGAACGGCAGCCACAAGGCGCTCAACGACGGCGCGTACGACGGCTGGATCGCCGCCAAGTCCGAGGAGACGATGGCGTACATGACCCGGGACGACATCCCGTTCTTCTACGCCCTCGCGGACAAGTTCACCGTGTGCGACGCCTACCACTGTTCGTACATCGGCAACACCGAACCCAACCGCTACTACATGTGGACGGGCTACCAGGGCGGCGACGAAACCGGCATCGGGGGACAGGTTGTCTCCGGCGACAAGCCGGGCAACGGCGGCACCAGCTACCCCGAGCGGCTTGAGGAGGCCGGGGTCTCCTGGAAGTACTACCAGGACATCGGCAACGGCCTGAACGGCGAAGGCGAGTGGGGCTGGACCGAGGACGCCTACATCGGGTGCTACGGCTGCAACACGCTGCTCTACAACGAGAACTTCCGCAAGGCGAAGCCGGGGGACGCACTGTACGAGAAGGCGCGGCGCGGCACCGAGATCAAGAAGAGCGGTGAGCTGCTTGACGACCTGCGTGCGGACGTGCGTGCGGGCAAGCTGCCCCAGATCTCGTACATCACCGCGCCCGAGGCGTTCGACGAGCACCCCAACTGGCCCACGAACTACGGCGCCTGGTACATCGCGCAGGTACTGGATGTGCTGACCTCCAACCCGGAGGTGTGGAGCCGGACGGCTCTGTTCATCACCTACGACGAGAACGACGGCTACTTCGACCACGTGGTCCCGCCCTACGTGCCCGCCACGACGGAGCAGGGCGACGCGACGATGGAGACCTCCGCCGACTACTACAAGGGCGACTCCGAGAACCAGGCCGGCCCCTACGGTCTGGGTCCGCGCGTGCCCATGCTCGTCGTCTCGCCGTGGTCGACCGGAGGCTACGTGTGCTCGGAGACCTTCGACCACACCTCGATCATCCGCTTCATGGAGCAGCGCTTCGGCGTCCACGAGCCCAAGATCTCACCGTGGCGCCGCGCCGTCTGCGGTGACCTCACCTCCGCCTTCGACTTCTCGCTCAAGCACACCGGCCGCCCCGGACTCCCGGACGTCGATGCCTACGAGCCCACCGACAACGACCGCCACGACTCCTACGTCCCGGTGCGCCCCGACACCCCGCAGGCGCTCAAGCAGGAGAAGGGCGCACGCCCCACCCGGCCGCTGCCCTACGCCCCACTGGTCGACAGCGAACTGGACGCCGCGAAGGGCGAGGTGAAGCTGACGTTCGGCGGCGGCAGGAAGGCCGGCGCGCACTTCCACGTGACCTCCGGCAACCGCACGGACGGCCCCTGGGTGTACTCGACCGCCGCCGGTAGGACGCTGTCGGCCACCTGGTCGACGGAACGGACCGACGACGCGTACGACCTCACGGTCCACGGGCCCAACGGGTTCCTGCGTACCTTCCAGGGCAAGGCGAACGAGGCGGGGCCCGAGGTCACCGCGCGGCACCTGGCCCGCAGCGGCGGCATCGAGCTGGCGATCACCAACTCCGGTCCTTCCAAGGTGACCCTGCGCCTCACCAACGGATACGGCGGACGCAGCGAGAAGCTCACGGTGCGTGCGGGCGCGAAGCTCACCCACACTGTCAGTCTCTCCCGTACCAAACGCTGGTACGACCTGCGGATCCTCGCCGAAGGCGACGACACGTACCTGCGCCGCCTGGCCGGGCACGTCGAGACCGGCAGGCCGGGCGTGAGCGACCCGGCCATCGCCACCGCCTGACCGGTTCGGCCCCCGGGCCCTCTCGGGGCCCGGCCGCCTGCCTCGGATGCCGGGCCTCGGGACGCGGGTGATAAGTTCGCCCATCCAGATGCGTGGCACACGCACTTGTCCAGGGGGACCAATGCAGCAGGCAGCACGGAGCCGGATGGTGGCCGGGACGGCAGTGGGTGTGCTGACGGCACTGCTCTCCGTGGGGTGCTCGGCCCACATCGGCGGCTCCACGGCCGTGAGCAAGGCCGAGGTCGCGGAGAAGGCCTCGGCCGCCCTGGGCAAGAAGATCGGCCGGGAGCCCGACGACGTCACCTGCGAAAAGGACCTCAAGGCCGAGGCCGGCGCGACCGTACGCTGCGAACTGACCGCGGACGGCGAGAAGCAGGGCATGACGGTCACCGCGAAGTCGGTCGACGGCGACAACGTCAAGATGGACTTCAAGGTCGACGACGCCCCCGGCGCCGGTGGCTCCACCGAGCCCACCGGCTCCGCGAGCACGGGTGCCGACGGCGCCGCGCAGTCGGTGGACAAGGCGGAGGTCGCCCGCCAGGGCAAGGCCGCCCTGACGGCGCAGGTGGGCCGGGAGCCCGACGCCTTCACCTGCCCCCAGGACCTGCCGGCCCAGGTGAAGGCAGTCACCCGCTGCGAACTGACCGCGGACGGCCAGCGGTACGGCGTGACGGTCACCGCGGCGTCGGTCGTCAACGGCAAGGTCGACATGGACTTCAAGGTGGACACCACCCCGAAGAGCTGAGCCCGAGGACGAAGGGCGTAACCGCTACACGGGCAGCGCGTGCAGCTTCTTGCCGTGCAGGGCGAAGACGTGCTTGTCCTCCGTGGCCACCAGTCATGCATGATGGCCACCGGACTTGTCGTTGAACGTCCAGCGCACGGCACCGGTCTTCGCGTCGACGGCGATGACACGGCCGCACGAGCTGATCACTCGGCAACATCCGAGGTCAGAGGTGTGAAGCCATTCCGAAGCACTACGGGTTCGAGGGGATCCCGCTCATCCCTCCTCTGCTCGCCCGGTTTCGGTAAGTAGATAGCCGAGATCCACCGCACTGCTCTGGGATGCTGATGGTGCTGGTCACGGACGCTCCATATGTACGGACCCGGCGTCACCACTCTCCCCGCTCAAGCACCGGCACATCAACTTCCTGGGCCGCTGCCTGTTCAGCGTCAAGGCCAGCGGCCCCGGCCAGGGCCTGCGCCCCTTCCGCGCCCCAGAGGACGTCGAGGACGATGAGGACTGACGGTCGGCGCACCAGACCTGTCGTGCCGTTCGTGGAATCGGCGCCGCCGTGTTGGTTTCATGCTCGGTTTCCAGGTCAGGCCGAGCGGAGACAGAAGGGGTGTCCGGCCGGGCTGGCATACACCCGGGAGCCCTGCTGGGCTGAGGCGACGACATCGTCTGTCGGCCGCAGTCGTCGGCCGCCGGCGTCAAGCACCCTCTTGTCCGCAGTCCCCGCGTCGTCCGTGGTGAGGTCGAAGTGCATCTGGGGGGAGGTGCCTTCGAGCCACTGCGGTGGCACATGCTGCGGAGCGTGCTGGATCACGATCACGGGGAAGCCGTCGATCTGCAGAAAGCTGTGCGTTGCCGTCCTGGTGATCGAGCCGCCGAGAAGCCGGTGCCAGAACGAACTCTCGCGCTCCAGGTCCGCGGCGTCCACGATCAGTGATGTCAGGGTGAAGTTCATGGTGTCTCTCCTCGATTCTTGTGTGGGGATGCGGCTCAGACCGCGGGAATGATGGCGCCGTCGACCCGGACCTGAGCACCGGTGAGGCATGTGGCGCGACCGGAGGTGAGAAACGCGATCAGCTCCGCGGCGTCCTGGGTTTCGCCGGGGCGCTCCATCGGCGCCGTCTCCGCTCCACGATCTTCTGCGTGATGTCGTCGATGCGGAGGCCCTGACCGGCGGCCGTCTTCTGGAGATGGTTCGGTTGATCGCCAGGTTGCCAAGGGTTGCCGAGTAGCTGGTGCAGATCTTCAAGGCGCCCTCGGCGAAGGTGGCGCCACGAACGAAGTGGAGGGTGCGACATAAGTCCTGTGATGGTCACGCGATGGGAACGGTGAGAGGTTCGAGAAGTGTGCGATCGCCGTCGAAGCCGTGTTCCAGGGCGGCCGCGACGTCCTCGTGCGGGGTTCCCATGCGGACTGCGCTGATCTGGTCCAGATGCTGGTAGTGCTGGTCGCTGAGTTCGAGTTGGAGCGACCGCAGGTAGTCCTCCAACTGGGTCAGGGTGCGGGGGCCGACGATCGGGATCAGGGCGGTGTGGGCTTGTGCGGCTCGGCGGCGGAGCCAGGCCAGGGCGACCTGGATGGGGCTTGTGCCGTTCTCGTCGGCGATCGCGAGTACGGCGTCCACGACGGCGGTGCGCTGCGCGCTGCCCTCGATCGTGTCGCCGCGAGCGCTCAACCGGCCCTGTTCGCCCTGTCGGTACTTGCCGGTGAGCAGTCCTCCGGCCAGCGGTGAGTAGAGGAACGCGCCCAGGCCGTGTGCCTGCGCCATCGGCAGCAGTTCCCGTTCGGCGGAGCGTTCGGCCAGGCTGTACTGGGTCTGGATGCCGACCAGCGGGGCCAGGCCCTGGAGGTCCGCCCGCACTGCGGCGCCGGCGACCCGCCAGGCGGGGAAGTTGGACAGGGCGCCGTGAAGGATCTTGCCGGAGCGGATCAGGTCGTCGAGCCCGGCCAGGATCTCCTCGATCGGGGTGGTTCCGTCGGGGAAGTGCGGCATGAAGACATCTACGTAGTCGGTGTCGAGCCGGCGCAGGCTCGCCTCCAGGGAGCGGACCATGGTCTTGCGGCTGTTGCCGGTGGTGCCGGGGCTGGGGTGCTGCTGCCGCGTTCCGCTGTACTTGGTGATGACGACGAAGTCGTCCCGTCGGCTGCCGAGCAGCCCGCCGAGCACGGTTTCGGCCTGTCCGCCCTGGTAGAGGTTGGAGGTGTCGAACGTGGTGCCGCCTGCTGCGACGAATGCCTCGAAGATCTGCCGCGAGCCCTCGAGGCCGGCGCCGGTGTCCGAAGTACTGAAGTTCGCCGTCCCGAGCGCGTACTCCGACACGCGCAGTCCGGTCAGTCGGCCAAAGGTCCGGTAGCGCATGAAAGCTCCTGGTGTGCGGTGGTGCGGTAAGCTCATCCACCGTAACAAAGAAAAACGAGGGGTCACTCTTTTTTATGCCGAAGGTAAGCCAGGAATACATGGACGCCCGCCGTCGGCAGATCGTGGACGCTGCCCGGGCCCGGTTCACCAGCCACGGATTCGCCCGCACGTCCATGGCCGACATCGTCACCGAGTCCGGGCTCTCCAACGGGGCCATCTACCGCTACTTCACCAGCAAGGACGACATCGTCGTCGCAGTCTGCGAACAGGGCGGCGAAGCCCTGCCGAAGGCACTCACCGTCGAGGCTGTCGCGGGCTTCCTCGAACACGTACGCGCCCGAGCGCGCGAGACGGGTCACGCCCGGCTGGTAGCCCAGATCTACGCCGAAGCAGCGGTGTCGCCGCAGCTGGCGGCCGTCGTCCGACAGCAGCTCGCCGCCATGAGGGCCACAGTGGCCGAATTGGTACCCGACCATCGAAGGCAGCACGCCGAGCAGATCGCCGAAGGGTTCGCGGCCGTCTCCATCAGCTACAGCCAGCAACTAGCCGTCCGTGGCGACCTGGACCCCGCGCCGTTCACCGCAGCATTGATGGCAATCATCAATGGATAGCCGTGACGTCCTGGCCTGGTCGTCTCCCTGACCGGCCCGGACACGGCCTACGGCGCGCCGTAGGGGCCAATTTCGCGGCGGCCACGTCCAGGTCCTGGCTGAGCCGGTCGACCGGACCGTGGGACGGGAAGGAGGGGTCATCTTTCGGTTCGCGACCCGTCGAAAAGGGTGAGACGTCTGCCATGAGGGAGGC
This sequence comes from Streptomyces sp. NPDC056486, assembly GCF_042795295.1. Taxonomy (NCBI): domain Bacteria; kingdom Bacillati; phylum Actinomycetota; class Actinomycetes; order Kitasatosporales; family Streptomycetaceae; genus Streptomyces; species Streptomyces sp. NPDC056486. The sequence goes on along the minus strand of NZ_JBHTSF010000017.1, from coordinate 474 downwards.
ACTTATGCATCAAAGCCATTGCAGCCAGGGAAGGTTGCGGTCCTGATGATGTTTCTCTGTTGCCGGATGCTTGGTCATGGTGTGCAGGTGTGATTTGCTATTGAAGTGTGGGTGGTGAGGCAGGGGAGTCGTATGTGAGTGGGGGCGGGGAGAGGTGCCTGTTGTCTTAAGCCGGGTGCAGCGGCTTGTGATCGGGGTGGTCGTAGCCGGTGCGGTCGTCATCGCCGCGATCGGTTTCGCGGGGTCGTACACGGCCGTGCGTGACCTGGCCGAGCGGAAGGGCTTCGGCGGCTTCTCGGTGGTCTTCCCGATCGGCATCGACGCGGGTATCTGCGTCCTGCTGGCGCTCGATCTCCTGTTGACGTGGATCCGTATCCCGTTCCCGCTGCTGCGCCAGACGGCGTGGTTGCTGACGGCGGCGACGATCGCCTTCAACGGCGCGGCGGCCTGGCCCGACCCGCTGGGTGTGGGCAT
>NZ_JBHTSF010000016.1:0-96666 GCF_042795295.1 Streptomyces sp. NPDC056486 | reverse complement strand
TTCCTTGTCTCGTGGGCTCGGATATGTTTATAAGAGACTGGTGGTTGCTCGCGCAGTTCCCCGCGCCCCTGACGCGGGCCCCTAAAGGGGCGCGCTCCTCATCTCAGCAGCGGCGTCAGTCTCTCCGGGCCGCTCGACAAGTCCTCGCGGAGCTTCTTGTGGAGGATCTGGTCCGCGTACGTCAGGGGGCCCGGGCCCATTCGGGGCGGGACGCCGCTGATCGCCTTTCCGGGGGACTGGGGTGGCTCGTAGCGCGTGGGGGCCGTTCGCAGGGTGAGGGCCGTCGCGCCGACGATCAGGGCGGTGAAGGCGATCGCCGCTCGGGTCCAGAAGCGGGCGCGGTGTTCGCTCCCGGTGCGTACCCGGCCCGCGTTCGGGGACCGCAGCTTCTCCGCGCCGCACAGTTCGCCCAGGCGCTGGTGCAGGGCGTCGGGCGTCGCCGCCAGTTCGGGGAGCCGCTCGGTGATCGCCTCGCGGGCGTGCAGCAGCCGGTTGGCCGCCGCGGGAGTGCTCGCCTCCGTCTCGGCGGCGGTCTCGGGCAGGTCGAGCCCGACGCCGTCGTAGAGCAGCAGGGTGCGGCGCTGCGCGGGCGGCAGGCTCATCAGTACGTGGAGGAACGCGCGGTCGTCCAGCGCGGCGGGCGGGGCGTCGGGGTGCCGGTGGGCGGGGCGCAGGCGGTGCCAGGGGGACATCGCGTACTCGTACGCCGCCGCGCGCACCCACCCCGCGGGATCGCGGTCGACGGCGACCTCGGGCCAGCGCTGCCAGGCGAGCTGGAAGGCGCGCTCCACGGATTCCTGGGCGAGGGTGCGGCGTCCTGTGAGCAGATAGGTCTGGCGTACGAGGCCGGGGGCGCACGTCGAGCAGAGCGCGTCGAAGGCTTCGGCGGGGGTCGCTCGGGTTGCTCGGGCGGTGGGCTCCGGCGCCCCTGACTCCACGGCCACGGCCGCCGCCGCCCGCACCACCGGCTCGGGCCGCGTGTGACCGTTTATCGCGGCGCCCACGGGGATCCGCGCGGGAGACTTGCCGCCCTTGGTGTCCTCGACGGGCGGCTGCGGCAGGTTCTGGGCCCAGCTGGTGCGCCGCGCGGAGCGCTTGCCCCGCTTGTCCGCGACGGTCTGCTCGTTCGCGAGCTCGGCGAGGAGCCTCGTGTAGACCTCACGCCTGCGGCCGCGCGGTGCCGAGCGGCCCGACTCCCAGGAGCGGACCGTCTCCCGGGTGACGCCCACCCGCGCCGCGATCTCGGCCTGGCTCAGGGACTTCGCCTCGCGCAGGCGTCGCCGCTCCTTGGGGGACGGCAACGGTGTGGCATGGCTCTGGGTCATGTCGGACTCTCCGCGCCGTGGGCCGTGGGCCTTCGTGCGGCGGGTAGCCGGGCGTGACTGATCCGTCGTACGAAAAAGTACATAAACATATCTTGAGCGACACATCCGGTATTCGCCTGTTACGAGGAGAAAGCGCGTGTCGTTGGGAGCATGGCGACGTGACTCATATCACCGACCGCAGCTCACCGTTGCCGCCCCTCGAACCGCTGATCCAGCGGGTGCGCGACCGTCGGCCCGGCCTTGCGACGTGCCTGTTCGGAGGGGCCGTCGCGGCCGGGCTCGGGCTTGGCTCGATCGCCGTCCTGGTGATGGTCCTCTGGATCAGCTCGCCCTATCCGGACAGCGGGCCCAGTGGGGCGCTGCATGTCGCGGCCGCGGTGTGGCTCATCGCCCACGGCACGGAGCTGATCAGGACGGACACGCTCTCCGGGGCACCGGCGCCGCTCGGCGTCACCCCCTTGCTCCTGATGGCCCTTCCGGGCTGGCTGGCGCACCGGGCGGCGCGGGTCGCGGCGGATCCGCAGGAGCGGGCGATGGCGCCGCGGACCGCGTGGTGCGGCGTGGTCGGCGGCTATCTGCTGGTCGGCGCCGCCGCGACGCTGTACGCGGCCGGGGGCGAACTGCGGCCGTCGTGGCCGAGCGCGGCCCTGCACATGCCGTTGCTCGTGGGGGGCGCGGCGGCGGTGGGGGTCTGGACGGCGCTCGGGCGGCCCGGGGCGCCGCTGCCCGGCGTGGTGCGGGCCGGTCTTCGTGCGCTGCCTGCCCGGGTACGTCCCTTCTTCGTACGTCGATACATCCGGGCCGTCACACGGGCAGCAGCGGCCGGGACGCTGGTACTTGTCGGCGGGGGAGCGCTCCTGGCCGCGGGGTCCCTCGCACTGCACGGTGGTCTTGCGAGGGCATCGTTCGCGCAGGTCACGGACGTGTGGTCGGGCCGTTTCGCGGTACTGCTGCTTGCCATGGCGCTGGTGCCGAACGCGGCGGTGTGGGGCGCCGCGTACAGCCTCGGCCCCGGCTTCGCGCTCGGCACGGGGAGCATGGCGGGGCCGCTCGCCGTGAGTACGGGTCCGATGCTGCCCGCGTTCCCGCTGCTCGCTGCGGTGCCGGGCGACGGACCGGGGTCTCCGCTGACGTGGGCGGCGGGAGCGGTGCCCGTGGGGGCGGGTGTCGTGGTCGCCTGGTTCACGGCGCGGGCGGCGGCGCCTGTCCCCGGGAAGCGCGACGGGGCGTGGTCACGTGGGCGGACTGCGCTGGTCGCGGTGGTGGCGGCGGCGCTGTGCGGGGCTGCTCTGGCGGGGCTCGCGGCGCTGGCGGGCGGCCCGATGGGCGTGGCCGTCCTGTCCGACTTCGGGCCGGTGTGGTGGCAGACGGGGGCGGCGGCCCTTGGATGGACGGCGACGGTGGGGGTGCCGTTCTCCTTGTTGGCCCGGGCATGGCGCTTGAGGAAACGCCGGACCGCGTCACGCGGGCCTGTGCTGCCGAGAGCGGCCGCGTCGCGCGGGCCTGTGCTGCCGGGAGCGGCCGCGTCACGCGGGCCTGTGCCGCCGGGAGAGGGCACTCCGAGCGAGACCACACCGCGCCGGACCTGGCTCAGGCTCCCGAGACCACGCATCCCCCAACTACGCATCCCCCGACTACGCGTCCCTCACCTGCGCACCCCTCACCTGCGCATCCCCCGACTACGCGCCCCCCGCCCGCGCCTCCCACAGATCCTCCGCCGCCGTCAGAGCCCACCGCCGCCTCCGGAGCAGCCGACGCCGGCCTCGGAGCCGTTCGAGCCGTACGACTTCCTGCCGCGCACACCGGCGGCGGACACGGCGGACTGGGGAGTGGCTGACTGGCACGACGACGCGTCCCGCGAGGCCCGCTGGGCGGCGCTGAGGGACGCGAGCAAAGAGGAGCACCCACCGGCGCCCTGAGATGGCGGGGCGGGGGGCGGGTGTCCAAGACGACCCCGCCACCCCCCACCCCGCCCGCCAACGTCAGTCCTGCTCGCCAAGCAGGGGCCGGAGCTGCTTCGGCAGAAGGTCGTTGCACTCCTGCTGCGACTGGGTCGTGAGGGCGTCGCCCGCGCACGTGTAGTAGTCGGAGTACACCAGCTGCGCCGCGAACGTCGCCGCCACCATCGCCAGGGCGAGCGACGCCGTCACCAGGCCACTGATCGCCGCCGTCCTCTGCGGCTTCGCGCTCGCGAGGTCGGCAGCAGGCTGCTTCGCGGCGGGCGCCGTCGGGTCCGGCTGCTTCGGCTTCGCCCGCAGCGCGCTGATGCCCCAGTTCAGCGCGAGCGCGCCCAGGAGCAGGGCGACGGACCGCCAGCCGAAGAGCGCGAAGAAGAAGGCCCACATGCCGGAGAGCAGGGCGTACCGTGCGCGGCGCTGGGCCGGGTCGGTCGGGTCCCAGCGCATGCCGCTGCCGGATCCGGAGCCGGAAGGACCGTCGGGACCCTGGCCCCCACCCTGCTGGCCTGGCCGCTCGCCGAAGCCGCCGCCCTGGGCGCGCCCGGGCTGCCGGTCGCTCCACTGGCTGCCCCAGGGGGAGCGTCCCTGGTCGTCCGAGCCGTCGCCGCCATTGCCGGGGCGGGGCCGCCACGGCTTGTCCGGCGTCCCCTCCGGCGGCGGCGCGAAGGGATTGTCGTCCTTCTTTTTCCCGGAGCTACCGGAGCTACCGGAGCTACCGGAGCTACCGGAGCTACCGGAGCTGCCCGAGCCCCCGGAGCTGCCCGAGCCGGAGGAGTCGGAGCTCCCGGAGTCCTGGGAGTCCTGCGGCGGGGACGACGGGCGGCCGTCGCGCAGCAGCGTCGAGCCGCGCTCCCCTCCATGCGTCAACCCGAACGCGAAGGACAGCGGGAGGCGGAGGCTACGGTCCGGCATCAGGTGTGCGTCTTCCCCTTGGTCGAGCGAGCTTCTGATTGGAGTCCTGAACGGTTTTCCGAACGGTTTTCCGAACGGCGTTCCGAATGGCGTTCCGAACGGTGAGACGTGATGTGACGTCTTGGTGCAGACGCTACCTTCCGGCCGCGCCCCCGTCCCGTGAGGGGCCGCACCGTGTGCCGGTATCGTTGCTGACGGTCGGCGGCTTCGTAGAGTTCCCCTATCGCGGGAGATGAAGCTTTTGTACGACCGTACAAAGACGCACCTCCCGAGAAAGGGCCCCGCTGTGGCCAAGAGCCCTGTGGCCAAGCGCCTCGTCGTGCTGGTCTCCGGATCCGGTACGAATCTGCAGGCTCTGCTCGACAAGATCGCGACGGACGGGGCGGCGGGCTACGGCGCCGAGATCGTCGCTGTCGGCGCCGACCGCGACGGCATCGTCGGGCTCGAGCGCGCCGAGAGCGCCGGGATTCCCACCTTCGTCTGCCGGGTGAAGGACCACGCGACACGTGACGAGTGGGACGCGGCTCTCGCCGAGGTGACCGCCTCGTACGAGGCCGATCTGGTCGTCTCTGCCGGGTTCATGAAGATCGTGGGGAAGCAATTCCTCGCACGGTTCGGCGGCCGGTTCGTCAATACGCACCCCGCCCTGCTGCCCAGTTTCCCGGGGGCCCACGGTGTGCGCGACGCGCTCGCGTACGGCGCGAAGGTCACGGGATGCACCGTCCACTTCGTCGACGACGGCGTCGACACCGGCCCGATCATCGCCCAGGGCGTGGTCCCGGTCGGGGATGAGGACGACGAGAGCGCTCTGCACGAGCGCATCAAGGAAGTCGAGCGAAGGCTGCTCGTCGATGTCGTGGGGCGTCTGGCCCGTAACGGCTACCGCATTGAGGGACGAAAGGTACTTATCCCGTGACCGCCGAAGGTACGCACGGTTCGCAGCGCCCCATCAAGCGCGCGCTCATCAGCGTCTATGACAAGACCGGGCTCGAGGAGCTCGCGCGCGGTCTTCACGAGGCCGGCGTCGAGCTCGTCTCGACCGGTTCGACCGCCGCGAAGATCGCCGCCACCGGGGTGCCCGTCACCAAGGTCGAGGAGCTCACCGGTTTCCCCGAGTGTCTGGACGGCCGGGTCAAGACGCTGCACCCGCGCGTGCACGCCGGGATCCTCGCCGACCTGCGCCTGGAGGACCACCAGCGTCAGCTCGCCGACCTCGGCATCGAGCCGTTCCAGCTGGTCGTCGTGAACCTCTACCCCTTCAAGGCGACGGTGGCCTCGGGCGCGACGCCCGACGAGTGCGTGGAGCAGATCGACATCGGCGGCCCCTCGATGGTCCGCGCCGCCGCCAAGAACCACCCCTCGGTGTCGGTCATCACGAGCCCCGCCCGGTACGCGGACGTGCTCGCCGCCGTCCGTACCGGCGGTTTCGACCTGACGGCGCGCAAGCGCCTGGCCGCCGAAGCGTTCCGCCACACCGCCGAGTACGACCTCGCGGTCGCCTCGTGGTTCGCGGACGACTACGCGGCCGACGACAGCTCGGACTTCCCCGAGTTCCTGGGCAGCGCCTACGCCCGCAAGAACGTCCTGCGCTACGGCGAGAACCCGCACCAGGGCGCCGCCCTCTACGTCGACGGCAACGGAGGCCTCGCCGAGGCCGAGCAGCTGCACGGCAAGGAGATGTCGTACAACAACTTCACGGACACGGACGCCGCGCGCCGTGCCGCGTACGACCACGACGACCCCTGCGTCGCGATCATCAAGCACGCCAACCCCTGCGGCATCGCGATCGGCGCGAACGTCGCCGAGGCGCACCGCAAGGCGCACGCCTGCGACCCGCTCTCCGCGTTCGGCGGCGTGATCGCCGTCAACCGCCCTGTCTCCAAGGAGATGGCGGAGCAGGTCGCCGACATCTTCACCGAGGTCATCGTCGCGCCCGAGTACGAGGACGGCGCCATCGAGGTCCTCACCAAGAAGAAGAACATCCGCGTCCTGCGCGCCCACCAGGCCCCGGCCAACACGGTGGAGGTCAAGCAGATCGACGGCGGCGCGCTCCTCCAGGTCACCGACCGCCTCCAGGCCGACGGCGACAACCCCGCCAACTGGACGCTCGCCACGGGCGAGGCCCTGAACGCGGGCGAGCTCGCCGAACTCGCCTTCGCCTGGAAGGCGTCGCGCGCGGTGAAGTCCAACGCGATCCTGCTCGCCAAGGACGGCGCATCGGTCGGTGTCGGCATGGGTCAGGTCAACCGCGTCGACTCCGCGAAGCTCGCCGTCGAGCGGGCGGGCGAGGAGCGTGCGCACGGCGCGTACGCCGCGTCGGACGCGTTCTTCCCGTTCCCCGACGGCCTGGAGATTCTCACGGCCGCGGGCGTCAAGGCCGTGGTGCAGCCGGGCGGTTCGGTCCGTGACGAGCTGGTCGTCGAGGCCGCGAAGAAGGCGGGCGTGACGATGTACTTCACGGGCACGCGGCACTTCTTCCACTGACGCTCGGTTCGACCCCGCCAAGCAAGCAACGGGCCGTGCCCCCCTCCGTGGGGGGCACGGCCCGTTGGGGGCGCCTCAGTAGCGGGGGCGGTTGAACCACGCGGTGCCGCTCGGCACGACCGGGGCGATCGTGATGATGACGGCGAAGGTGACCCAGATCAGCGGGCCGATGATCGCGGTGGCGAAACCGGAGTCCAGGCCGACGAAGAGGCCGATCAGGCCGAGGACGCCGCCGAGCGCGCCGTAGATGACCGTGGTGATCCGGACGCCCTGGCCGCCGCGGCTGAACTTGACGCCGAGCGTGATCGAGAGCGCGGCCAGACCGGCAGCGATCAGCGCGACCACGATGAGGATCCCGGCAACGGCGTCGCCGCCGTCACCCACGCCGCCGAAGCCGTAGTCGTCGGCGCTGTCGGAGACATCGCTGGCGATGGCGCCGATGTACAGGTAGACGATCGCGGCGAGTATCTGCACCGCCGAGATCAGGAACAGGAAGACGCGCGCGGTGACCAGGAGACCCGGCATCGACTGCGGCATCATGTTGCCGCCCGGGTAGCCGGGGTAGGCCGGCTGCTGCGGGTAGCCGTAGGCCTGCTGCTGCGGCGGGACGCCGGGCGGCGGGGCCTGGGGGTAGCCGTACCCGGGAGCGGCCGGGGGCTGCTGGGGCGGCTGCCCGTAAGGGTTGTTCGGGTCGCCGTAACTCATGGCGGTCTTCCTCCGTCGGGTAATGCGGGGACGACGCGGCACATCACGGAGGAAAGTTCTACAGATGCGGTCCGTCCCCCCGACACTGCCCGCGGCACTGTGTCGCATATCGTTCTTTAGGCCAGGCTTATTTGTCCAGCCGCATTCACTATGTGTTGTGCAAGTGCAACAGAGCTGGTCAGGTCTCGGGACACAGCTGAGACACAGCCGGGCCGCGGCGGAGCCCTGATTGGTACCGGGCGGGCCTCATCCGGGAAGATGGAGTCATGACCGCCCAGATTCTCGATGGCAAGGCCACCGCAGCCGCGATCAAGTCCGAACTGACCGCCCGCGTGGCGGCCCTGAAGGAGAGGGGCCTCACGCCCGGCCTCGGGACTGTTCTGGTCGGTGACGACCCGGGCAGCCAGAAGTACGTCGCCGGGAAGCACCGCGACTGCGCGCAGGTCGGCATCGCCTCCATCCAGCGTGAACTGCCCGCCACCGCGACGCAGGACGAGATCGAGGCCGTCGTCCGCGAGCTCAACGAGGACCCCGCCTGCACCGGCTACATCGTCCAGCTCCCGCTGCCCAAGGGCATCGACGAGAACCGCGTCCTCGAACTCATGGACCCGGACAAGGATGCCGACGGCCTGCACCCGATGAACCTCGGCCGCCTCGTCCTGAACGAGCCCGCGCCGCTGCCCTGCACCCCGTTCGGCATCATCACGCTGCTCCGTCAGTACGGCGTGGAGATCAACGGCGCCGAGGTCGTGGTCGTCGGCCGCGGTGTGACGATCGGCCGCTCGATGCCGCTCCTGCTCACCCGCCGCTCGGAGAACGCGACGGTGACGCAGTGCCACACCGGTACGCGCGACCTGTCCACGCACCTGAAGCAGGCCGACATCATCGTGGCCGCGGCGGGCGTACCGCACCTGATCAAGCCCGAGGACGTGAAGCCGGGCGCCGCGATCCTGGACGTCGGCGTCTCGCGCGACGAGACCGGCAAGATCGTCGGCGACGTGCACCCGGGCGTCCGCGAGGTCGCCGGGTGGATCTCGCCGAACCCCGGCGGCGTCGGCCCGATGACGCGCGCGCAGCTGCTCGTCAACGTCGTCGAGGCCGCCGAGCGCGCCGCGACCGCCGCCGCGAGCTGAACCGGGAAAGGGTGAGCCCATGAGCGCAGAACCTGACCAAGGGGCAACGCGGGCCGACGTCGACGTCGACGCCACGGATGCCGGGGCGGACGCCGTGGCCGTGGCGGACACCGAGGCCAAGGGCCACGTCAGTGCGCCAGGACCCGACGGGCCGAAGAAGACCACGCGGCGCTTTCCTCTCCTGACCCGGGACACCGCGCGTCCCGAGGGCGGCGGCCGGGCCGCGGCCGGTGACGCCCCCGCGCCCGCCCGGCAGTGGCCGCTGCTCAGCGTGCTCTCGACGGTGGGGCTCGGGCTGCTGCTCACGGCCTTCGACGTGTTCCGCGTCGGCACGATACTGATCGGCGTCGCGCTGATCGGGGGCGCCGTCATGCGGTGGGCGCTGCCCGGCGTCGGCATGCTGGCGGTGCGTTCGCGCTTCACGGACATGGTGACGTACGGCGTTCTCGGCGTGGCCATCGTGCTGCTCGCCCTGATGGCACAGCCGGATCCGTGGCTGCGGCTCCCGTTCCTGAGCGACGCGCTGCACCGGACGATCTCCACCTAGCGGTGGTGTGTCGCCGCGTGCACACGTGACGGTGGCCCGTCCTCCCCCGGAGGGACGGGCCACCGCCGTGTCGCGGCGAGGATCAGCCGCAGGCCGATGCGGACGTGTAGGACGCCGCCTTGAAGCCGATGCGGGTGCTCACCTGGATGTAGTGGGCGCCACCGCCCTTGGTGCGCTTGATCCAGAAGTCGTGCTTGGTGCCGTCGTACTTGTGGATCTCGAAGTTGCCCTCGTAATGGCTGAAGCTCAGCTTGCTGTCGTTCTTGCCGAACGTGTTCTTCCCGACGATGCCGTCGTCATCGAGGCCGCGGGCGGCCTGCCACTTCTGGGTCGCCGTCTTCGTGCCGCTTCCGAACCGGCAGTCCACACCGGAGTACGCCAGGTTGCCGTCCGCCCACAGAACGGCCTGCCACAGGGCAGTGGCGTTGCTGTGGGAGTGGGACGTGGTGCTCAGCAGGCCCTCGTCGCCCCAGTCGTCGTTGATCGACCCCTGGCCCGAGACGTAGCCCGAACCGACGTCCGCCGACGCTGGAGTCGTACCGAGGGCGATGCCGCCGCCGAGGGCGGCGATGACGGCGGCCGTGGCGGCCTTTTTGCGCAATGACATGATTCCCTTCCCCGGGGTGCGGCCCGGGTCCCCCCGTTGGGTCCCCCGTCGAGCTGCCCCCGAACTGCCGGTCCCCGATGGTCGGTCGGTGCCCGTGGTGCTGGTTCAAGAAGCTACGGGCGGCCCGGCGGGGCGTCGTCCCGCACTCGGTTGATCTGGCCGTGCGCCCTGCGCGGTAGCGGCTCGGTTCCTCCAACTTCCGCTGTACCGCGGTGGTTTGACGTTCCTCCGCCCGCACCGGGGCTACGCTGCGGCGATGCGGATCCGCCCCCTCGTCGCCGACACGTCGATCGCGGTCGCCCTGACCACGGTCGCCGTACTCCTCGGGCAGGAGTCGGCGCGGCAGGGGTGGCCCCAACTCGACGCGCGGGGCTACGGGTTGGTGGCACTCGCCAATGTGCCGGTCGCGTTGCGCTCCAGGGCGCCGCTCGCGGTACTGCTCCTGGTGCATCTGGTGTGGGCCGCGTACGTCACCGCCGGCTACTGGCCCGTCGTGAACACCTTCGCGCCCATGCTCACCGTCTACACCGTCACGGCCCTGCGGCCCGCCCGCGTCTCCGTCCCCTGCGCCGCGCTGATGAGCGCCGTCTGGATCTACGCGGGCGTGGTGAGCGAGGGCGCGGCGATGGCATCCGTGGTCGCGCAGGCCATCGGCTTCCCCCTGGTGATCTGGCGGTTCGGGTACGTCGCCCGCCGGTCCGCCGAACTGGCCCGGCAGCTCAAGCGGGAGCAGGACGAGCGGGCGCGGCGCGAGGTGGCCGAGGAACGCGGGCGTATCGCCAGGGAGTTGCACGACGTGGTCGCCCACCACATGTCGGTGATATCCGTGCAGGCGGGCCTCGCGAAGTTCGTCTTCACCTCGGATCCGGCCACCGCCCACGCCGCGCTCTCCACCATCTCCGGCACCAGCGGAGAAGCGCTTGAGGAGCTGCGCCGCATGCTGCGGGTGCTGCGCGCGCGGGATGACGGCGACGGCCCGCCCGACGCTCCGATGCCGGGGCTCGCGCGGCTCGGCGAGATGGTCGAGCGGGTGCGGGCCGGGGGAGTCGCCGTCGGTCTGCACATCGAGGGGACGCCGCGGCAGCTCGCGCCCGGGGTCGAACTCTGCGCGTACCGCGTGGTCCAGGAGGCCCTGACCAACGTACTGAAGCATGCGCGAGGGGCCGGCGCAGCGGTCGAGCTGCGGTATCAGCCGCACCATGTGACGGTCTCGGTCACCAATGACGGTGAGGGGGTGATTCCGGACAGAGTGGGCACCGGGAGCGGCCATGGGTTGATTGGGATGCGGGAGCGGGCCAAGCTCTACGGCGGGACGATCAGCATCGGCCCGCTGAGCGAGGGAGGGTTCGCCGTGCGTCTGACTCTGCCGACCTCCGCGCAGGCCGCATCGCAGGGGGACGACGCGACTTAAATGACCAGGGTGCTCGTGGTCGATGACCAGTTCCTCATCCGGGCCGGGCTGGTGGGGCTGTTGCGTGCCGCGCCGGGCATCGAGGTCGTCGGTGAGGCGGGTGACGGGGCGGAGGCTGTCGCGCTCGCCGCGACGACCCGGCCCGATGTGATCCTGATGGACATCCGCATGCCCGGCATGAGCGGCATCGTGGCCACCGAGAAGATCCTCGCCGACGCGGTCGAACCGGTGCCGCGCGTCCTGGTGCTCACGACGTTCGATCTCGACGAGTACGTGTACGGGGCGCTGCGGGCCGGAGCGTCGGGCTTCCTGCTCAAGGACTCGGGCCCCGAGCGCCTGCTCGCCGCGGTGGCCGCCGTCGGTGGCGGTGACGCGCTCTTCGCGCCCAGCGTCACCTGCCGCCTCGTCGAGGCTTTCGCCCGGCAGGCCGGTCCGGGGACCGGTGAATCGGCCAAACCCCCGCCCGACCTGAGGGCGTTGACCCTGCGCGAGGTCGAGGTCCTGAAGCTGATCGCCACGGGCCTGTCCAACGGGGACATCGCCGATCGCCTCTACATCAGCGAGGCCACCGTCAAGACCCACCTCAACCGCACGATGACCAAGCTTGATCTGGACAGCAGGGCACAGGCGGTGGTGGTGGCGTACGAGACGGGCCTCGTCACGCCGGGCGGCGGCGGTCGCTGAACCCGGCGGCAGCCCCGAACCGGCGGCCCCGAAGAAGAAGCGAAAAGAAGACGGCGCCCGTCCTCTCCCCCGTGGGAGGACGAGCGCCGCCGGTTGGCGGGGAGGCCGCCGTTCCAACGGAATCCAGCGTCATGCCCTCACGAAATCCATACAAGGGCTGCCTTGCCCCTGTGGCATGGAGGTGACCATTCCGACACGGTGTGTCCGGACCGCAGCGGATGGCCGCCTTCGCGGAGGGAACCGCTTCGGGTGGCCCCGCCGTCATGGGGGCAAACTGGGCCCATGCTGGGGGTGAAGCATGAGTGCTGCCTGGCAGCCGCTTCCGGAGGCGCTTCCGCCGGAAGTGCGGCATTTCGTCGAACAGTTGCGACTGCTCAAGGACCGCACCGGTCTGAGCCTGATCGCGCTCGGCAAGGAGACCGCCTACAGCAAGTCCTCCTGGCAGCGCTACCTCAACGCACAGCAGCCACCGCCACGGCAGGCGGTCGCCGCGCTGTGCCGGGTGGCGGGCGCCGACGGCGAACGGTTCGGCGCGCGCTGGGAGTTGGCGGTGCGGGTGTGGCCGCGGAGGGCGGCGGCCGAGGAGGTCGCCGTCGTACGCGGGGAGGAGGCGCCGCCCTGGTGGGAACTGCCCGTCAGACAGCCACAGCCACAGCCACAGCCACAACCGCAGTCGCAGCCACGGTCGTGGAGACCTCCGCTGCGGCGCCCCGCGGCCCTGTCCTGGCGCCTCGTCGCCTGTTCCGCGCTCGCGGTCGTCGTGTTCCTGCTCGCCGTGCTGCTGTGGGACCTCGCCCGGTAGCGCGTAGGCAGAGCGCGTGGACAGACGGAGCGGGGCCGCCACGGAGTGACGGCCCCTGGGGGTGGGGTGCGGGCGAAGCTGGTGAAGCCGGCTGTCAGCCGCGCCAGTTGTACGCCGCCTTCTTCCACTTCCCGTCGATCTTCACGTAGTACGTGCCGGAGAGGCGCTTGAAGGCGACGTCGTGCTTGTAGCCGCTGTAGGTGACGTAGCCGCCGCCGCTCGGGCCGTTCAGGTAGTCGTCGGCGACACCGAACGTCTCCTTGCCGACGATGCCGTCGACGTCCTCGGTGTCCTCGCGCTGCTGCCACCACTTGGTGGCCGACTCGGTCTTCCGGCCGAAGCCGCCGTCGATGTCCGACTTCTTGAACGTGTGCCGGTGGCCGCTGCTGTCCTTCCACTTGGCGCCGTCCGCGTACAGGACGCTCTGCCAGAGGCGCGTGGCGTTGCTGTTCGCGTGGCTGTGGCGGGACAGAGTGCCCTCGTCGCCCCAGTCGTTGTACGCGGCGCCCTTGCCGTCGACGACGTGTGGCCCACTGGCCTGCGCGAGCGACGCGGTGCCGCCGAGCGCGATCGCCGCCCCCGCCGTCACGGCGACCGCCGAGCCGAGCAGCCGCTTCGACCTGCCCTTGCTGATCCGCATGTAATCCCCCTAGGTGGTGCGTTGACGTTTTCGATGCTTCACCCCGGAGGCAATTCACAGAAGGGGCAACTCGCGCAATCGGGATGTTGTGGGACGTCCCAATCCGCTACCTGGGGTTCCGCATCGTGGACCGGGACGGCGATGGGACACTGGACGCCGGACCGCAAGGAGTGCGACGGTGCACGCCAGTGGCCCAAAGGCTCCCGTGCGCCCCCGGTCCGGGAACTGACATCCTGACTTCCGGCATCCCTCTGGGTAGCCCATGACAGGAGCAGCGGGGGCTGCCCCAGGGGCAGAGCGGGGGGAACCACGCGCGGGGGGCAAGTAGGCACGTACGGGGGGAATAGGGGGAGTAATGCCTCGTTGGAAGGCGCTACCGGATGAGCTCGACCCGCAGGTCAGGGAGTTCGCCAGTCAGCTGCGAAGGCTCGTCGACCGGAGTGGTCTGAGCATTGCCGCGGTGTCGGACCGCACCGGGTACAGCAAGACGTCGTGGGAGCGCTATCTGAACGGGCGGCTGCTCGCCCCCAAGGGTGCGATCGTCGCGCTTGCCGAGGTGACGGGCACCAACCCCGTTCACCTCATCACCATGTGGGAACTCGCGGAGCGCGCGTGGAGCCGCTCCGAGGCGCGGCACGACATGACCATGCAGGCCATCCGGATCTCCCAGGCGCGGGCCGCGCTCGGAGAGCTGGGGCCGAATCCGCCCAAGGACAAGGGGAACAGCGGCGCGGCGCGCAACGGCGCGGGCGCAGGCGCGGGTTCCGGTTCCGTTTCTGGTGCCGGTGTCGATTCCGCCGACCGTCCCGACCGTCCCGCCTCTTCCGACCGTTCTGATCGCCCCGACCGTCCCGGCTCCGCAGGCGGGAGTTTCACCGGAGTCGCGGGCCCCGCGGGCGTCTCGCCCACGGTGCCGCCGCAGACGCCTTCGTACGGACCCGTGGGCGGGAGCGGAGGCGGGGGCGGAGGCGACCTGGGGGCCTTCGGGGCGGCGCCCGGTACGCACGGGCCGGGCCACGGCGGGGATTCCCCCGACCGGCAGCGGCGGCGCAGGAAGCTGACGATGTTCCTCGCCGGTGTCGTCGGCGCCCTCGTCGTCATAGCCGCCGCCGTCTTCCTGACCGACTTCGGCAAGGACGACAAGAGCGACGAGAGCGCCAAGCCGTCGGCGACGCCGACCGCGAGCGACAAGGACCTGCCCGCGGGCGTCGAGTGCACCGGCAAGAGCTGCACCGGCAAGGACCCGGAGACCATGGGCTGCGGCGGCGAGTTGGCGAGCACGACGACACGCGCGACGGTGGGCAAGGCTCTGATCGAGGTCCGCTACAGCAAGACGTGCGGGGCGGCATGGGCGCGCATCACGCAGGCGGCGCCGGGCGACAAGGTCACGATCTCCGGTGAGGGCGCCGCCAAGGCGAACGGGACCGTGAACGCGGACTTCGACGCGTACACGCCGATGGTGGCGGTCAAGGACGGTGCGTCGGCGGAGGCGTGCGCGACGCTCAAGGCCGGTCAGACGGGCTGTACGAAGTAGCCACGGAGCAGACGCCGCCCGCATCAGGAGCCGTATCAGGAGTCGCGGTGGCCGCGCCCCGGGAGGTGGCGGCCACCACAGGGGGGGGAGCGTGGTGGCCGCCCGGGGGTGTGACCACTCCCGTGGGGGTACTGCTCCGTGTGCCCTCGCGATCGGAAGCCATGCGTGTCTTTTCGTTGAAATTTTTGTGAGGCCCGGACAGGGCGGTTCGACGATCTTTGTGGGGTGGCCCGATGACCTCTGTGGGGTGGGCCACACCCTCCCGGGGTTCGGGGGTCGGCGGAGCGCGATAGCCTGACGGCGGATCTCTCTTGATGCCAAGAGATCGATCATCGAGTGGCGTCGGTAGGGATCCAGCACAAGGGGCAGGGACCCCCACCGCCAGCTGTCTTACGGAGATCGCCATGACCCGCACTCCCGTGAATGTCACCGTCACCGGCGCGGCCGGCCAGATCGGCTACGCGCTGCTCTTCCGCATCGCCTCCGGCCACCTGCTCGGCGCGGATGTGCCGGTCAATCTGCGACTGCTCGAGATCACGCCGGCCCTGAAGGCCGCCGAGGGCACCGCCATGGAGCTCGACGACTGTGCCTTCCCGCTGCTGAACTCGATCGAGATCAGTGACGACCCGAACGTCGCCTTCTCCGGCGCCAACGTCGCCCTCCTCGTCGGCGCCCGCCCCCGCACCAAGGGCATGGAGCGCGGCGACCTGCTCTCCGCCAACGGCGGCATCTTCAAGCCGCAGGGCAAGGCCATCAACGACAACGCCGCGGACGACATCAAGGTCCTCGTCGTGGGCAACCCGGCCAACACCAACGCGCTCATCGCGCAGGCCGCCGCCCCGGACGTACCGGCCGAGCGTTTCACCGCGATGACCCGCCTCGACCACAACCGCGCGCTCTCGCAGCTGTCGAAGAAGACCGGCGCCCCGGTCTCCGACATCAAGCGCCTCACCATCTGGGGCAACCACTCGGCCACCCAGTACCCCGACATCTTCCACGCGGAGATCGCCGGCAAGAACGCCGCGGACGTCGTGAGCGACCAGTCCTGGCTCGCCGAGCACTTCATCCCGACCGTCGCCAAGCGCGGCGCCGCGATCATCGAGGCCCGTGGCGCGTCCTCGGCCGCCTCCGCCGCCAACGCCGCCATCGACCACGTCCACACGTGGGTGAACGGCACGGCCGCCGGTGACTGGACCTCCATGGGTATCCCGTCGGACGGTTCGTACGGCGTTCCGGAGGGCCTCATCTCCTCCTTCCCCGTCACCACCAACAACGGCACGTACGAGATCGTCCAGGGCCTGGAGATCAACGACTTCTCGCGCACGCGCATCGACGCGTCCGTGCAGGAGCTCACCGAGGAGCGCGAGGCGGTTCGCGGCCTCGACCTCATCTAGTACGCCCTTCAGCACGACCCTTCAGTACGCCCTCTCGCCCCCGGCAGCCACGTGATCGGCAGCCGGGGGCGAGGTGCGTTCTTTCACTTGTCCGAGGGGTAAAAACGCCTTTCTGTGGCCAGGGTGTACACGCTCAGTTACTCTCCAATTCCGCTTTATCCTGACGGAGTTGGCCATGGCAGGTAATACCGAGGCCACCAGACTGCTGTGCGCCGGCGTCCATCTGGACGCGGTGTTTCGCAGGAAGGTCGTCTCAGAACTCGTCGGCCACGCGGAGCGCCCCGTGGCGCCGCCGCTCGGTGCCGATGTACTTCCGGTGCTCGCGCACGCCCTGCGCGCCCGGCGCGAGGAACTGTTCACCGCGCTGCTCCTGGCAGCCGTGTGGATCGGGTTTCTCGTCACCGACGCGGTGATGGTCTGGGATGCCCTCGAAGACTCCGGCGGCGGCGATTCGGGTGTGTCCGGCGCCGACCTCGCGCTGCTCGCCCTAGACCCGCACGACGTCGTCGACTCGGGCCCGGGCGGCACGTTCGGCGCCTTCGTGCCGGGCGGCTGGGCGATCGCGTACGCCGTGGTGGTCCTGCTCCTCTGGCTGGCCCGGGTCGTCTCGGGCCGCGGCACGGACGGCGGGACACTGCGGCGGATGGAGCTTCCCCCGCCGCTGGCCTGGCTGCGGCGCAGGATCGGCTGGCTGGTGACCGCGTTCGTGTGGTGGTGCGCCGCCGCGTACGGCTTCTCCGCGATCGCCGTGATCAGGGAGACCCCGTACCCCGTGATCTTCCCGCTGCTCATCGCGGCCGTGGTCTGGCGCCATCAGTTCCTGAGCAAGCGGATCCTGCGCACGCACCTCGCCCGGCAGGCCTTCGCCGAGACCGAACAGCCCGGCATCCCCCGGCGATTCTCGCGCATCGCCGAGTGCATCCACCGCGAGCAGAACGCGCCCGTGACCCTCTACGACGCCAACCGCCCCTTCGTGGGCGCGGGAAAGCCCCGCAAGCCGTGGTCGGTGGTGCTCGAACTGCGGCGCGCCGAGAAGGAGAAGGACTGCGGGATCGGCGTGGTGCCGTCCCAGCGCGCGTACGAGACGCTGGCCGCGCGCGAGGTCATCAAGATGATCGAGCCACGTCTGAAGGACCTGCGCCGGTCCGCCGCGGCCACCAGCGTGGACCGGCTGCGTGACCTGGAGATCGAGGAGTTCGTCTACCTCCCCGCGGGCGCGGGCCGCGACGAGCAGCTCTACACCGGGCAGGGGTACGAGACCGCGGGGCTCTACGACACCGGACAGGCCGCCCGGCATCTCGAACGGGCGGCGGGCGAGGGCGGCGAGGCGCGGCGCCACTTCCTGCGGATCCGGGTCGGCGCCTGGAACGAACAGGTCGTCGTCTCGCTCCTGGTCAGGGTGCACACCCAGGGCGGCATGCTGGTCCTCGAAGTGGTGCCGCACGTGCTCGGGCCGATCGTCCCCGAGTTCCGCGAGGTCGACACGATCGTGGCCCGCGAACCGGAGGGCCCGGTCCGTGACGCCCTGCGCGCCTGCGTCGACGGCCCCGCGGTCGGCGTGGCGATCGGTATCGCGGCCCTGCGCGCGCTGCCCTCGCTCGTCCCCTCGTTCCGGCTGTGGCTCGCCCAGCCCGAAGCCACGTCCGAAGGGGTGACGATCCCCGCACCGCCCGCCGCGAACGCTCTGCGGTCCCTGTGCTCCCGGCTCGGCATCGGCCGCCCCGTGCAGGTGCCGCCGGACGCCCCGCTGGTCTCGTTGCGCCAATTGGCCAGCACCGACGACCTCTCGCTCTTCCAGGAGATGGACGTCGCCCGCTACACCCGCACCCTCCAGGACCGCATCGGCGAGGGCGTCCGTGACGCGCTGCGGGCAGGCGGGTTTCGCACGGACCGCCTCGAACAGAACATCACGCAGATCAACAACAGCGGGGTCTACATCTCGGAGATGTCCGGCGGCGCACTCGCCACCGGCTCCCACGGCAAGGCCACGCACAGCGAGAGGAGCACGGCATGAGCGGCGACGGGGACAGCGGCGGCGGTGCGCACGTCCAGATTGGTTCGATCAGCGGTGGCTCGCAGGCCTTCGGCTCGCACGGCACGGCCGAGTCCACCAACCACACGGTGGTGGTGGCCGATCCGAAGCAGCAGCACCTGCTCACCCAGGTCCGGGCGCTCCGCGGCGAGCTGAGCCGGGCGGCCGAGCGCACGCCCGACGACGAGGCACTCGACGCCGAACTGGACGAAGCGGAAAGGGAGATCGGCCGCGGCCGCACGGACAGCGGTCTGCTCGGCAGGCTCCGGACACGCCTTGAGCAGTACGGCGCGGCTGCCGCGACAGCCGCCTCCGTGACGGCCGTGCTCCAGGCGATCGCCCAGATCACGGGCTGAGTGACGAGTGGTGCTGATCTTCGACGACGACCGCCAGGAGTGGGTCGGCCATGAGCAGGAGCAGCGGATCGTCGAGCTCCACGGGCGGGACGCGGTGCGCCAGGACAAGGCGCTGCGCGGCGCCGTGGCGGTCCTCGCGGTGTGCGGCCTGGTCTTCGGCGCCTGGGCGCTCGGCTGGAAGGACGAGCCGCAGCCGACGGGGTACCTCACGGTGCTCGATCGGCCCGCGCGCGGCGCGGGGGCGGGCGCGGAGGCCGAGGGCGGGGACACCGCGGCGCCCTCCCCCGCGGGCGTGCCACCCGCCCCGTACGAGGAGGTGTCCGACGAGGAGGGCTACCGCCTTGCCCTCCCGCGGGGCTGGGTCCGTGACGTGGACCGGGGCGACGAGGGCTACAACGTCGTCAACTACCGCAGCCCGAAGGGTGACAGGCGGCTGCAGGTGTACCGGGTGGCCGAGTCGTCCCCGTACGCATCGCTCCGGGCCTGGTTGAAGATGCCGCCGCCCGTCGGCTTCGACCAGCTCGCCCCGCTGAAGCGCTCGGATGACGGCGGCCGCCCGGCGGCCCGGCTCGACTATGCGGCCGACCGGTTCCAGGGCGAGCCGGACATCGGCGGGTGGCATGTCATCGACCATCGCTTCGAGGCGGTGGACGGCAAGCTGTACGCCCTTGCGGTGTACGGCTCCGGTGCGGACGGGAGGGACGAGGAGGAGGAGTTCATGACGACCGCCCTGTCCTGGTTCTGTCCTCCGGACGAGATCTGCCCCGCGCCGCCAAGCTCTGACTGAACTGGCCGCAAGCCGCCTCTGTTGCGTATCTGTTCACAGATGTAGTACTTCTTATACATGGGCGAGCAGGTGCACAACAGGTTGGCGATGGTGCGCGCGGAGCGAAAGGTGTCGCGCCAGAGCCTGGCCGAGGCGGTGGGGGTCCACTACCAGACCATCGGCTACATCGAGCGTGGGCAGTACAACCCGAGCCTCGACCTGGCGCTGCGGATCGCGGACTTCTTCGGGCTTCCGGTGGAGGCGCTGTTCTCCCTAGAGCCGTTCCGCCCGCTCACGGACGAGGTCTACGGGAGGAGTCAGGGATGACGGACCAGCAGCGGGTGCGGGAGGCGCGGGCGCAGGAGATGACCGGGTACGACCGGCGGATGCTCGCGCTCATGAACCGGCGCGAGGCGGCGCCGATGTACGCCACGGCCGCCCGCAGGCGGTACGCGGTCGGCGCCCACATAGCCCTGACCGCGGCGAGCGTCGCGGCCTGGCTCCTGACGGTCGTCGGTGAGCAGCGCTGGGCGATGTGGACGATGCTCGCGCTCCTCCTGCCGTGGTGTGTCGCCACCGGCGTCATCAACGCCGCCACGCGCGGCCTCCTCGAACTGCGCGAACGCGTCCTCGACGAGCGGCAGCGCGCGGAGCGGGTCCGTGTCGCGGCACGCGCCCGTCAGATGATGCTGTGGCTGCTCCTCGCCGCCGCCGTCGTCGCGGGATTCGCCGCGTACCAAGGGTGGGACACCGAAGGGCTGCTCTTCCCGGTGCTCTTCACCGCGTTCGTCGTGCACTGGCTGATGCCGCTGTGGGTGGCGGGGCTCGCCGTACGGGACGAGCCCGCGGACCCGGACCCGGACGAGGTCGACGGCTAGCGAGTACAAACCCGCCCTTCTCCGCTCCTTTCGCTCCAAGTGCCTGCACACGCAGTGACACAGCGCACTTTCGGTTATGTAATGCGCATGGTTCCTCCCCCTCAGGGCAGGTGGACCCGGCTACCGCGAGTGACAGGCGGGGCGAATGACAGGAACGGAAGGCAAACGGGACGTGTCCGCACAACAGACCATCCATGTGGGCGGAGAGTGGCGAAACGCCCTCTCCGGCGCCACGCGCGAGATCCTCGACCCGGCGGATGCCAAGCCGTTCGCACTGATCGCCGAGGGCGGCACCGAGGACACCGACGCGGCCATCGCCGCCGCACGTGAGGCGTTCGACCACGGACCGTGGCCGGCCACGCCCGTCGCCGAACGGGCCGCACTGCTGCGCCGCGTGGCAGACCTCCTCGTACGCGACCGGGAGAAGATCGGGCTCCTGGAGAGCCGCGACGCCGGCAAGACCGTCGAGGAGGGCCGCGTCGACGTCGACTGCGTCGCCGACGCCTTCCGGTACTTCGCCGACCTGGTGATCGGCGAGGGCGCGGGCCGTGTGGTCGACGCGGGCTCCGACGACATCCACAGTGTCGTCGTGCACGAGCCGGTCGGCGTCTGCACGATGATCACGCCGTGGAACTACCCCCTCCTGCAGGCCAGCTGGAAGATCGCCCCCGCGCTCGCCGCGGGCAACACCTTCGTCATCAAGCCGAGTGAGGTCACTCCGCTGACGACGGTCGCGCTGATCGAGCTGCTCGTCGAGGCGGGCCTCCCGGCCGGTGTCGCGAACATCGTGACGGGCCCCGGCCAGAGTGTCGGCGCGCGCCTGTCCGACCACCCCGACGTCGACCTGGTCTCCTTCACCGGCGGCCTCGTCTCCGGCACCAAGGTCGCCCAGGCCGCCGCCCTCGGCGTCAAGAAGGTCGCCCTGGAGCTCGGCGGCAAGAACCCGAACGTCGTCTTCGCCGACGCCTGCGCCACCGAAGAGGGCTTCGACACCGCCGTCGACCAGGCGCTGAACGCCGCCTTCATCCACAGCGGGCAGGTCTGCTCCGCCGGTGGCCGCCTCATCATCGAGGAGTCGGTGCGCGAGCGCTTCGTCGCCGAACTCGCCCGCAGGGCCACAAAGATCAAGCTCGGCCGCGGTACCGAGGACGGCGTCGAGTGCGGCCCGCTCGTCTCGCAGCAGCAGCGCGAGAAGACCGAGTCGTACGTCGCGTCCGCCCTTGAAGAGGGTGCGGTGCTGCGCTCCGGCGGCAAGCGCCCCGAGCCCAGCGAAGTCCGTCCCGCGACCGGCTACTTCTACGAGCCGACCGTGCTCGACCAGTGCCACCGCGAGATGCGCGTCGTACGCGAAGAGGTCTTCGGCCCGGTCCTGACCGTCGAGACCTTCCGCACCGAGGACGAAGCCGTCACGCTCGCCAACGACACCGAGTACGGTCTCGCGGGCGCCGTCTGGACCAACGACGCGGCCCTTGGCCGCCGCATGGCGCGGCGCCTGCGCCACGGCACGATCTGGATCAACGACTTCCACCCCTACCTGCCGCAGGCGGAGTGGGGCGGCTTCGGCAAGAGCGGCGTCGGGCGCGAGCTCGGACCCGCCGGGCTCGCCGAGTACCGCGAGTCCAAGCACATCTACCAGAACCTCGCACCGCAGCCCGTCCGCTGGTTCGCGGGCTGAGGCCCACAACGTAGAGGCGTGCGCGGGGGCGGCAGTCCCGCCCCCGCGCACGTATGCATGTCCGAATGTCCGAGCACCCCCCGCTCAATAAGCGCGAGCACCTTGCACCACACCTCGCAGGAAGAGGAGCAGCACGCATGGTTGAGACCACCGAGTACGACTACGTCATCGTCGGCGGCGGCACCGCAGGATCGGTGATCGCGTCCCGCCTCACCGAGGACCCGGACGTCACCGTCGCCGTCATCGAGGGCGGCCCGAGCGACATCGACCGCGAGGACGTCCTCACGCTGCGCCGATGGCTCGGCCTCCTCGGCGGCGACCTCGACTACGGCTACACCACCACCGAGCAGCCGCGCGGCAACTCGCACATCCTGCACAGCCGCGCCAAGGTCCTCGGCGGCTGTTCGTCGCACAACACCCTGATCTCGTTCAAGCCGCTGCCGTCCGACTGGGACGAGTGGGAAGAGGCGGGAGCCACCGGCTGGGGCTCCGCGGCGATGGACCCCTTCTTCGGCAAGCTGCGCAACAACGTCGTGCGCGTCGCCAAGAAGGACCAGAACCAGATCGCCACGGACTGGGTCGAGGCCGCGCAGAGCGCCCTGGGCGTCCCCGAGGTCATCGGCTTCAACGACAAGCCCTTCGACGAGGGCGTCGGCTTCTTCGACCTCTCGTACCACCCGGAGAACAACAAGCGCTCCTCCGCGTCCGTCGCCTACCTCCACCCCCACATGGAGGCCGGTGACCGCCCGAACCTCCACCTCTTCCTGGAGACCTGGGCCACCAAGCTGGAGTTCGAGGGCAAGACCGCCCGCGGCGTCCACATCCGTACGAAGGACGGC
Organism: Streptomyces sp. NPDC056486; assembly: GCF_042795295.1. Lineage (NCBI taxonomy): Bacteria > Bacillati > Actinomycetota > Actinomycetes > Kitasatosporales > Streptomycetaceae > Streptomyces > Streptomyces sp. NPDC056486. Next base: position 73,984 of record NZ_JBHTSF010000016.1, on the reverse strand, counting down.
GCGGAGCACCTGCTCACCGCCCGCCGTGAGGTGCTTGTCTGCGCGGGAGCCGTCGACACCCCGCGTCTGCTCATGCACTCCGGCATCGGCCGCGCTGGGGACCTCGAAGCCCTCGGCATCCCCGTCGTGCACGACCTGCCGGGCGTCGGCGAGAACCTCCTGGACCACCCCGAGTCGGTCATCGTCTGGGAGACCAACGGGCCGATCCCCGGCAACTCCGCGATGGACTCCGACGCGGGCCTGTTCGTGAAGCGGGACCCGGACCACAAGGGTCCCGATCTGATGTTCCACTTCTACCAGATCCCGTTCACGGACAATCCGGAGCGCCTTGGCTACGAACGCCCGGAGCACGGAGTCTCGATGACGCCGAACATCACAAAGTCTCGGGCACGCGGACGTATCTATCTGACATCGAACGACCCGGAAGTAAAGCCTGCTCTCGACTTCAAGTACTTCGAGGACGAAAGTGATTACGACGGGCAGACTCTCGTCGACGGCATCAAGCTGGCCCGCAAGGTCGCCCAGGCCGAGCCCTTCGCCAAGTGGCTCAAGCGTGAGGTCTTCCCTGGTCCCGACGTCACCGACGACGCCGAGATCAGCGATCTCGTCCGCAAGGCCGCCCACACCGTGTATCACCCGGCAGGAACCTGCCGAATGGGCGCTTCCACTGATGAACTTGCCGTAGTCGACCCGGAACTGAGGATCCGGGGCCTTGAGGGGATTCGAATCGCGGACGCATCGGTCTTCCCGACCATGCCTGCCGTGAACCCGATGATCGGAGTACTGATGGTCGGGGAAAAGTGCGCGGAACTGCTGACCGGGAGTGATGTCCGATGACCACCACCACTGAGAAGACACAAGCCCCCGAGTCGGCGGCGCCCGCATTCTCCGTCCGGGACCTGTGGAAGGTCTTCGGCCCCAAGGCTGATCGCATACCGGGCAACGAGGAGTACGCGAGCCTCTCCGCGACCGAGCTGCGCGAGCGCACCGGCTGCACGGCGGCCGTGCGGGACGTCAGCTTCGACGTCCAGCGCGGTGAGGTCTTCGTCGTCATGGGCCTCTCGGGCTCCGGCAAGTCCACGCTGGTGCGGACCCTGACCCGGCTCATCGAGCCGACCAGCGGATCGATATCCATGGACAGCCAGGACGTGCTCGCCATGGACAAGAACCAGCTGCGTGAACTGCGCCGCCACAAGGCCGCGATGGTCTTCCAGAACTTCGGCCTCCTTCCGCACCGCTCGGTCCTCGACAACGTCGCCTACGGCCTGGAGATCCAGGGCATGGCCAAGGCCGAGCGCCGGGCCAAGGCCCTTGAGGTCGTCGCCAAGGTCGGCCTCGACGGCCTGGAGGACCGCCGCCCCACCCAGCTCTCCGGCGGCCAGCAGCAGCGCGTCGGTCTGGCCCGCGCCCTCGCCGTCGACCCCGAAGTGCTCCTCTTCGACGAGCCGTTCAGCGCACTCGACCCGCTGATCAGACGAGACATGCAGGAAGAGGTCATCCGCCTGCACCGTGAAGAGGGCCGCACGATGGTCTTCATCACCCACGACCTGAGCGAGGCACTGCGCCTCGGCGACCGCATCATGCTGATGCGGGACGGCGCCATCGTGCAGCTCGGCACCCCCGAGGACATCGTCGCCAACCCGGCCGACGACTACGTCCGCGACTTCGTCCAGGACGTGTCGCGCGAGCAGGTCATCTCCGTGCGCCGCGCCATGCGTCCCGCCATGGGCGACGAGGCCGAGTCCGGTGCCGCGATCGGCCCGGACACGCTGGTCGTCGACGCGATCGAGGCCGTCGCGCGCAGCGGCGAGTACTGCCGCGTCGTGGACGGCGGCCGCACGCTGGGCATCGTCGACCATGAGCAGCTGCTCGCCGTGGTCGCGGGTCTCGACAGCGACCCGCAGGACAAGGAGGTGGCAGCTGTATGAGTGCCGCCCCGACCTCCGTCCTGGAGAAGAAGGACAGTGTTTCCCCGCCGGGTCCTTCCGAAGACCCCGGGCCGCTGGCCAGATTCCTGCGGAACCCCAAGGCCATGGTGCTGCTGTGCGCCCTCCTTGTCGCGGTCGTCTCGGCGGCCGTCACCGCGAACGGCGTCTGGCCCTCTGATCTGACCTTCGACGTGCGCTCGCCGCTCGACGACGTCAACACCTGGATGGCGGAGAACCGCGACACCAGTCCGATCTTCCTGTACTTCCTGCTGCACATCAGCAACACCGCGCAGTCCTCGGTGGACGGTGTGCTCAGCGGTCTGGAGAGCCTCGGCTTCATCGGCGTGATCGCCGCCGCCGTGCTCATCTCCTGGTACGCGGGCGGGGCGGGACTGCGCCGCCGCTCGCTGACCCTCGCGGGCATCGCCTTCGGCACCTTCGCCGTGATCGGCGTGCTCGACGTGTGGGAAGAGGCGATGGAGACCCTCGCCCTGATGGTCGTCTGTGTGGCCGTCGCGGGACTCGTCGGTGTGCTTCTCGGCCTCGCGGCCGGACTCTCCGACCGCGCCGAGCGCATCCTGCGGCCGGTCTTCGACACGATGCAGGTGCTTCCGGCCTTCTCGTATCTGCTGCCCTTCGTGTTGATGTTCGACGTCGGCACCCCGGCCGTCTTCATGGCGACCGTCATCTACGCCGCCCCGCCAATGGCCCGGCTCACCTCGCTGGGCCTGCGCGGCGCCGACGCGGCAGCCCTTGAGGCCTCCCAGTCGCTCGGCGCCAGCGCATGGCAGCGGCTGTGGACGGCACGGCTTCCGCTGGCCCGCAAGCCGATGCTGCTCGGCCTCAACCAGACGATCATGATGTGTCTCTCGATGGTCGTCCTCGCCACGGTGGTCGGCGCCGGCGGTCTGGGTGACCCGATCTTCACGGCGATCTCCACCCTCGACGTGGGGCTCGCGGCACCGGCCGGTATCGCGATCGTGCTGATCGCCGTCTGGCTCGACCGCACGACCGCCGCGTTCGGCGAACGCGTCGACGACTCGGCACCCGCGCGCAGCGCCTTCGCGACGCGCGTCCTGTGGGCCGTCATGGCCGCGGTGGTCGCCGCCGCCGCCGTCATCGGCCAGGCGCTCGGCCGTACGGAGTGGCCGGAGAACTGGGTCGTCTCCATCTCCCAGCCGATCAACGAGGCCGTCGGCTGGATCGAGCGCGAGCTCGGCTCCGGCATCCCGGTCATCGGCGGCACCCTCACCTGGGCGAACGGCTTCATCACCTGGATCATCAACCCGGTCTTCGACGGCCTGCTCGCCACTCCCTGGTGGGCGGTGATCCTGGTGGCCGGTGCCCTCGCCTACCTCGCGGGACGCTGGCGTGCGGCGGCCACCGTCGTGCTCGCGCTCGTCGCGATCGGCGTGATGGGGCTGTGGAACCGCTCGATGGACACGCTCTCGCAGGTGCTCGCGGCCCTGGTGGTCACGCTGATCCTGGGCTTCGCCATCGGTGTCATCGCGGCCCGGGTGTCCTGGGTGGAGCGGGGAATCCGTCCGGTGCTCGACACCATGCAGACCCTGCCGGCGTTCATCTACCTGATCCCGATGATCGCGCTCTTCGGCAGCAACCCCGCGGCCGCCGCGGTGGCCTCGGTCATCTACGCGCTGCCCGCCGTCATCCGCATCACGGCCCAGGGCATCCGCCAGATCGACCCGTCGGCCCTGGAGGCCTCCCGCTCGCTCGGCGCCTCCACCGGCCAGCAGCTCTGGCAGGTCCAACTGCCGCTGGCGCGGCCCGCGTTGCTCGTCGCCCTCAACCAGGGTGTCGTCCTCGTCCTCTCCATGGTCGTCATCGGCGGCATGATCGGCGGCGGCGCGCTCGGCGTGGACGTGGTCAAGGGCCTCACCAAGGGCGACCTCGGTCTCGGCATGACGGCCGGTATCGCGATCGTCTGCCTCGGTCTGCTCCTCGACCGCATCTCCCAGCCCGGCGCCGACGTCAAGGAACGCGCACTGCGCTGACGTACGGTCCGCCCTTCCCCGTTATCCCGCCCTCCTGCTACGTAAGGGAACAATCAGGTGAACTACAGCAAGCGGATACGTACAGTCGTCATCGCCGGACTCGGTGCCGCGTCCATGGTGGCGCTCAGCGCCTGCGGCGCCGCCGACACCAAGTCGTCGGGCAACTCCGACGAGGTCACCCTCACCGTGCCCTCCTGGGTCGGCGCCCGCGCCAACGCCGAGGTCGCCAAGGCGCTCCTCGAGGACGAGGTCGGCGTCAAGAAGGTCGAGCTGCAGCAGCTCGACGAGCCGATCGCCTGGGACGCGCTGAACAACGGCAAGGCCGACGCGATCCTGGAGGACTGGAACGGCCAGCCCAAGAAGCAGAAGCTCTACATCGACCAGAAGAAGACGGTCGTCAAGGGCGGCGACCTGGGCGTCACGGGGCACATCGGCTGGTACGTGCCGAAGTACTACGCGGACAAGCACCCGGAGATCCTGGACTACAAGAACCTCAACAAGTTCGCCAAGGACTTCAAGAGCAACCGCAGTGGCGGCAAGGGCGAGTTCATCGGCGCGGCCCCGTCGTACACCACGTACGACGAGTTCCTGATCAAGAACCTCAAGCTGAACTACAAGATCAAGGACACCGGCAACGAGGCCGCGCAGATCAAGGAGATCCAGCGCAAGTACGCCGCCAAGGAGCCCTTCATCAGCTACTGGTGGGAGCCGCTGTGGGCGAACGCCGACATGGACATGGTCGAGGTGAAGCTGCCGCCGTTCAAGGAGGGCTGCAACGTGCCCGAGGCCAAGACCGCGTGCGGCTACGCCAACACCCCGCTGCAGAAGTACTTCAACGCGGACTTCGCCAAGGACGGCGGCAAGGCGGCCGAGTTCCTGAAGAACTTCAAGTGGACGACCGACCAGCAGAACGAGGTCGCCATGTCGATCGCCAAGGACAAGATGTCCGGCGAGGCCGCGGCCCAGAAGTGGATCAAGGAGAACAAGGACGTCTGGGAGTCCTGGATCCCGAAGAAGTGACGTCGCTGAATTCAGTCGGCGCTTGACCGGCTGACCGCGTCAGTGTGACGGTGCCGGGTGTCCTTCGCGAAGGGCGCCCGGCACCGTCATGTCCGCATCACCCGGTCCCTTTCAGGCTTTCGGCGATCTCGCGCAACGCCTCCGTCGCACGGACCAGCAGACCGGGCCCGAACGTGATCCGCGTGGCACCCAGTTCGCCGAGCTCCCGCAGGGACGGTCCTTCCGGCTTCGCGACCACGTTGACGGGGCCGTCGATACCCGCCCGCAACTGCGGAAGCACCTCGGGCGGCGCGAGGATCGGATAGACGCAGTCCGCGCCCGCCGCCACGTAGAGACGGGCCCGATCGATCGCCTGCCCGGGATCGGCGACACCCCGAACGAACGTGTCCACACGGGCGTTGATGAACAACCGGTCGCCCGCGACGGAACGTACCTCCGCCAGCCACTCCGCCTGCTCGCGCGGATCCTTCAGAACCCCGCCCGACGAGTCCTCCAGGTTGCAGCCGACCGCGCCCGTCTCCAGGAGCCGCTCCACCAGCTCCTTCGGCGGCAGACCGTAGCCGTCCTCGATGTCCGCGGACACGGGTACGGACGCGGACACCGACCGCACGATCCGGGCCACCGCCGCGAACATCTCGTCCGGGGGCACCTCGCCGTCCGCGTACCCCAGCGACGCCGCGACCCCCGCGCTCGGCGTGGCAAGGGCCGCGAATCCGGCCTCCTCGAACACCCGCGCGCTGGCCGCGTCCCACGGCCCGGGAAGAACCAGCGGGTCACCGGGCGCACGCCCATGGTGCAGCGCGCGGAACTCGTCCACGAGGCTCATGGCGTGTACCCGCCCGGCTCGATGCGGCGGCTGACCATCACCCGGTTCCAGCTGTTGATGACGGTGATCACCCCGATGAGATGGGCGAGTTCGGCCTCATCGAAGTGCTTGGCCGCAGCCTCGTACGCCTCGTCCGTGACGAATCCGTCCGTCAGTACGGTGATCGCCTCGGTCAGCGCGAGGGCGGCCCGCTCGCGCTCGCTGTAGAGGTCTCCCCCCTCCGACCAGGCGTTGAGGAGCGCGACCCGCTTCGGCGACTCGCCGTTCTGCACGGCGACGTCCATGTGCATGTCCAGGCAGAACGCGCACGCGTTGATCTGCGAGGCCCGCATCATCACGAGCTCGGCGAGCACGGGGTCGCCGAGGCCGCGCTTCGCGGCGGCGCTCAGCGCGGAAAGGGCGGTCCCGACGCCCTTATCGAGGTGGGTGGTCCGCGTACTCACTTGTGGTCTCCGGCCTGGTAGTGGCCCGGCACCTGACGGGTCGAGACGCCGAAGCGGTTCCACGCGTTGATCACGGTGATCGCGGCGATCAGCTGCGTCAGCTCCTGCTCATCGAAGAGGGCCGCCGCCTTGTCGTACACCGCGTCCGGTACGAAGCCGTCCGTCAGGACGGTGATCGCCTCGGTCAGCTCAAGGGCGGCGATCTCCTTCGCCGTGTAGTAGTGCAGCGACTCCTCCCAGGCGCTGAGCTGGATGATCCGCTCGACGCTCTCGCCCGCCGCCAGAGCGTCCTTGCTGTGCATGTCGAGGCAGAGCGCGCAGTGGTTCAGCTGGGAGGCGCGGATCTTGACGAGCTCCAGGATCACCGGGTCGACGCCCTTACGTGCGGCGGCGTCGAGCCGGATCATCGCCTTGAAGACCTCGGGGGCGTGCTGGTGCCAGTCGAGGCGGGGCGTGTGCTCGTGAAGGTATTCCGTGCTCTGTTCCCCGGTCCGCGTGTTCTCGTTCGTGTTCTCGTTCGTCGCCATGCCATCGACCGTACGACCGTAGTAGCCCAACGGTATGGTCCATTCCTATGGAAGATTCTTGGGCCACTTTGGGCGTCGACCTCCACCTGGAGACGTCCGGCGACGCGACGCGCTCCGGCGTGCGCAAGGGGCTCACGGACGCCCTGCGCGAGGCCGTGCGCGGCGGCAGGCTCGCCCCCGGCACCCGCCTCCCCTCGTCCCGCTCCCTCGCCGTCGACCTGGGCATCGCCCGCAACACCGTCGCCGACGCGTACGCGGACCTCGTCGCCGAGGGCTGGCTCACCGCCCGCCAGGGCTCGGGCACCCGGGTGGCCGAACGTGCCGTGCCGCGCCCCGTCGAACCCGCACCGCGCCGCAGGGCTGTCGGCGGTCCGACGTACGACCTGAAGCCGGGCACCCCCGACCTCGCCTCCTTCCCGCGCGCAGCCTGGCTCAAGGCCGCCCGCCGGGCGATGGCCGCCGCCCCGAACGACGCGCTCGGCTACGGCGACCCGCGCGGCCGGATCGAGCTGCGCACCGCCCTCGCCGACTACCTCGCCCGCGCACGCGGCGTGCACACGGACCCGGACCGCATCGTCGTCTGCGCCGGGTTCGCGCAGGGCCTGATGCTCCTCGGCGGTGTGCTGCGGGCGCGTGGTCTGCGGGAGGTGGCGGTCGAGTCGTACGGCCTCGACGTGCACTGGAATCTGCTGAAGCGGGCGGGGCTGCGGACGAGGCCGCTGCCTTTCGACGAACTGGGCACATCCACGGCCGACTTGGGGCCGGGATCGGGTTCCGGCTCGGCGAAGGCCGTGCTCCTGACGCCCGCGCATCAGTTCCCGATGGGGGATCCGCTGCACCCCGACCGGCGTGCGGCCGCCGTCGACTGGGCGCGGCGCGAGGGCGGGCTGATCCTGGAGGACGACTACGACGGGGAGTTCCGCTACGACAGGCAGCCGGTGGGCGCGCTCCAGGGCCTCGACCCCGACCGCGTGGTCTACCTCGGCACGGCGAGCAAGTCCCTCGCCCCCGGTCTCCGGCTCGGCTGGATGGTCCTTCCGGCGCCGATCGCCGCCGAGGTCATCGAGGCGAAGGGGGGAGCGGAGTGGGCCTGCGGGGCGCTTGACCAGCTGACGCTCGCGGAGTTCATCACGTCGGGTGCGTACGACCGCCATGTGCGGGGCGCCCGCCTGCGCTACCGCCGCCGCCGGGACCAGTTGGTCGCCGCTTTGGCGGCACGGGCGCCGGAGGTACGGGCCACGGGGATCGCCGCGGGCCTGCACGCGGTGCTCGAACTGCCGCAGGGAACCGAACGGTCGGTGGTACAGGCGGCGAGCTGGCAACGCCTCGGGGTACAGGGCCTGTCCGCCTTCCGCCACCCGGCCGCGCAACTCCCGGGCCGCGACGCGCTGGTGGTGGGATACGGGACGCCGCCGGATCATGCGTGGGCGGGGGCGTTGGATGCGTTGTGCAGGGTGCTGCCGTAGGGCTAAATCTCAGCCCGTCCGGCGTTTGAGGACATCTTGTCCGGGGTCTGGGGCGGAGCCCCTGCGCGGCGAAGCCGCCAATAGATGCAGCCGGGAAGGGGCGGGATTGGGGAGAGCCCCGCAGGGACAGCCCTACCGAGCCCCCTCCACCGGCACGCCCTCCGCAGGAGCCGGCGCCTCACCGAACCGCGCCAACGCCAACGCCCCCACCACAGCCACCACGAACCCCAGCACGGCCAGCCACTCCAACCCGCCCCGAGTCCGATCCCCCAGCCACACCACCCCCACCACCGCGGGCCCGATCGTCTCCCCGATCACCATCCCCGCGGTAGCGGTCGTCACCGACCCCCGCTGCAACGCGGAGGTGAGCAACAGAAACGCCGCGCCCCCGCCCACCAGCAACGCATAACAGGCCGGGTTCCTCACCAACGCCCCCGGCGAGACATCGTCGATCAGCCGCACAGCCACCTCCACCACCCCGAATCCGAGCCCCGCCCCGAGCCCCAGAGCCAGCGCCCGCCCTCGCCCGGGCAAGCGCCCTGCCACCGCACCGAGCAGCAGCACCCCCACCGCCACGCCCAACATCACGTACCGCAGAGTCGTCGACCCGACGCCCTCGCCCTCGTCCCCCGACGCGAGCCCCAGCATCGCGAGCCCCGCGCACACCACCCCTACGGCTGCCCACTCCACCCCGCTCAGCCGCACCCGCAGCAGTCGCGAGGCCACCACCGCCGTGACGGCGAGGCTCGCGGCGAGCGCCGCCCCGACGGCGTAGATCGGGATGGAACGCAACGCCACGATCTGCAGCAGGAACCCGAGCCCGTCGAGCGCGAGCCCCACGACGTACCGCCACTGTTTCACCGCGCGCAGCAGCAGCGCGGGATCGACCCCGGACCCCGTTCCCGGCGCCGTGGCGCGGGCGGCGACGGCCTGGAAGACGGAGGCCGTACCGAAGCAGACCGCTGAACCGAGAGCGCAAATCATCCCAAGAGACACGAAGTGACTGTAGAGGAAAGGGATTCGCTTGGGCCGTTTGGCATGGCCATGCGCGCCTCCCTACGCTGAGCGCCGATCACGTACGACAACGGGGGAGAGGCAGAGCAAATGGCAGCGGAGCAAGAACAGAAGCAAGAACAGAAGCAAGAACAAAGGCAGAAGAGGCCGCGGCGCAGGCTGCGGTCCAGCACGGTCGTGCTCGGCGGAATGGGCGTCCTCGCGGCGGCCCTGACCTCGTGCGGCTCGGAACCGGACAAGCGGTGCGTGGACCGCGACAGCTACGACTCCCTCACCGGTTACAAAATCGTCGGCGACAAGAACTGCAAGAGCGGTACGTCCTCATCGAAGGGCAAGGGCGGCAGCTCCTACGGGACGGGCACTGGCACCGGCAAGTCCGGCCGCATGGACGCCGACTGGTACTACGACAGCGACGTCGACGGCCGTTACGCCGACTACGGCACCTTCAGCCGCAGCGAGGCCGTGGACCGCGACGGTTTCGGCTGCTCGGGCAGCGGCGGCGGCTGAGGGGGACACGAGCCCCGAGAGCCGAGAGCCGAGAGCCGAGCCCCGAGAGCCGAGACCGAGACCGGAACCATGGAACGCCGCACCCTCACCCCCCGCCCCGGCTGGCAGCAGACCGTCGAGGACCAGGGGCTCATCTACCCCCTCACCCGCTACCCCGACGATTCGCTCCGCCCCTACTGGGACGAGTCCGCCTGCTACGTCTTCTCGCTGCCCGAGGTAGAAGCCCTCGAAGAGGTCGTGGAGGAGCTGCACGCGATGTGCCTGGCGGCAGCCGAGCACATCGTCAAACACGACCGCCTAGCCGACCTCGGCATCACGGATCCCCGAGTGGCCGACGCGGTCACCGAGGCCTGGCACCGCCGTGCCGAACTGCCCTCCCTCTACGGGCGATTCGACCTCCACTACGACGGCACGAGCGGCAGCCCGGCCAAGATGCTGGAGTACAACGCCGACACCCCCACTTCCCTGGTCGAGGCCGCAAGTCCCCAGTGGTTCTGGATGGAGGAGTGCTTTCCGGGCGCCGACCAGTGGAACTCTCTCCACGAACGCCTCGTCGACGCCTGGAAGAAGCAGGCGTCGCTGCTCCCGCCCGGCGGCCCGCTGTACTTCGCGCACTCGGCGGGCGACGAGCTCGGTGAGGATCTGATGACGGTCGCGTATCTGCGCGAGACCGCCCAGCAGGCCGGGCTCGACACCGAGGCGATCTCCATGGAGGACATCGGCTGGGACCGGCTCTCGCGGCGCTTCGTCGACAAGAAGCTCGGCTTCATCCGCAGCTGCTTCAAGCTCTACCCGTGGGAGTGGCTGACGACCGACCGCTTCGCCCCGCACGTCCTTGAGACCCTCGACAACGGCGGCGGCACGGGCTCCACCCTGTGGATCGAGCCCGCATGGAAGATGCTCCTCTCCAACAAGGCGCTGCTCGCGGTCCTTTGGGAGCTCTATCCCGGCCACCCCAATCTCCTCCCCGCCTACCTGGACGGCCCGCGTGAGCTGGCTTCCGGGCGGGGCTACGTCGCCAAGCCCCTCCTCGGCCGCGAAGGCGCCGGAGTCACGATCCATCCACCGGGCGACGCCGCGATCCCCGTACGGGAAGAGGCTTGCTGCTACCAGGAGTTGGCGCCGCTGCCCGACTTCGACGGCAACCGCGTGGTGCTCGGGGCGTGGGTCGTCGAGGACGAGGCTGCGGGGCTCGGCATCCGGGAGTCGGCCGGCCTGATCACGGACGAGTACGCGAGGTTCCTCCCGCACGTGATCCTCTGAGATACAGGTGGGTCCTGGCTCAAACGCCCCTAGTACGCTGCCGGTTGATCGAGATGACGCACTCGGAGGCGGAGCGAACATGGCCGACAGCAGGATCAACACCACGCAGCCTCACACGGCCCGGATCTGGAACTACTGGCTCGGCGGCAAGGACAACTACCCCGTCGACCAGGCCGCCGGGGACCAGATCCGCACGCTGCACCCCGGTATCGGCGCGTACGCGCTCGCCGACCGGCAGTTCCTCGGGCGCGCCGTGAGCCATCTCGTGACCGAGTGCGGCATCCGGCAGTTCCTCGACATCGGCACCGGCCTGCCGACCGCCGACAACACCCACGAGGTCGCCCAGCGGATCGCCCCCGAGTCCCGCGTCGTGTACGTGGACAACGACCCGTTGGTCCTCACCCACGCGCGCGCCCTGCTCACCAGCACCCCCGAGGGCAGGACCGACTACCTCGACGAGGATCTGCGCAATGTGGACGCGATCCTCGAACACGCCGCCAAGACCCTGGACTTCGACCGGCCGGTGGCGCTGATCCTGCTCGGAGTCGTCATCTTCATCGAGGACGACTCCGAGGCGTACGGCATCGTGCGCCGCCTGCTCGACGCGCTGCCGGCCGGCAGCCACCTGGTCCTCTCGCACACGATCACCAGCCCGGAGATGCCCGACGTGGACGCGGCGGTGGCGTTCTGGAACGAGAACGGCACGCCCAAGCTCACACAGCGCACCCCTGAGCAGGTCGTCGGCTTCTTCGAGGGCCTGGACCTGCTCGAACCCGGTGTGGTGTCGTGCAACCGCTGGCGTACGGAGACAGCGGCGGGCGTCGAGGACGTGGCCATGTTCGGCGGGGTCGGCGTCAAGCGCTGAGGCCGAGCCCGCAGAGCTGGGCCACCAGCGCCCCGGAGAGCTAGGCGAGCACGGCCCGCAGCTGATCAAGCCCCCAGTCCAGATCCTCCTTGCTGATCACCAGCGGCGGAGCGATCCGGATCGTCGAGCCGTGGGTGTCCTTCACGAGGACACCCCGGCCCATCAGCTTCTCGGAGATCTCGCGGCCCGTGCCGTGCGACGGCTCGATGTCGACGCCCGCCCACAGCCCGCGGCCCCGCACCTGCGTCACCGCACCCGTGCCGGCGAGCAGCCCCAGCTCGGCGTGCAGATGCTCGCCGAGCTCGGTGGCCCGCTGCTGGAACTCGCCCGAGCTCAGCATGGCGACGACCTCAAGGGCCACCGCGCACGCCAGCGGATTGCCGCCGAACGTCGAGCCGTGCTCACCCGGCTTGAACACCCCGAGGACATCCGCGTCCGCCACCACCGCGGACACCGGCACGACACCCCCGCCGAGCGCCTTGCCCAGGATGTACACGTCCGGCACCACGCCCTCGTGCTCGCACGCGAACGTCCTGCCCGTCCTGCCGAGCCCCGACTGGATCTCGTCCGCCATGAAGAGGACGTTCCGCTCCCGCGTCAACTCCCGTACACCCGCGAGATATCCGGCCGGCGGAACCAGAACCCCCGCCTCGCCCTGGATCGGCTCAAGGAGCACGGCCACGGTGTTCTCCGTGACAGCGGCCCGCATCGCCGTCAGGTCGCCGTACGGCACGATCTCGAAACCCGGCGTGTACGGACCGAAGTCCGCCCGCGCCTCGGCGTCCGTCGAGAAGCTGACGATGGTCGTGGTGCGCCCATGGAAGTTGTCGCGCGCGACAACGATCTTCGCCCGCCCGTCGGGCACACCCTTGACCTGGTACCCCCACTTCCTGGCGGTCTTCACGGCCGTCTCCACCGCCTCGGCCCCGGTGTTCATCGGCAGCACCATCTCCTTGCCGCACAGCTCCGCGAGCCGCGTACAGAATTCGGCGAACCGGTCGTGGTGGAAGGCCCGGGAGGTGAGGGTGACCCGCTCCAGCTGCTCCTTGGCCGCGTCGATCAGGCGGCGATTGCCGTGACCGAAGTTCAGGGCCGAGTACCCGGCGAGCATGTCGAGGTAGCGGCGCCCCTCGATGTCCGTCATCCAGGCGCCGTCGGCAGAGGCGACCACAATGGGCAGCGGGTGGTAGTTGTGCGCGCTGTGAGCTTCGGCCGAGGTGATGAACTCTTCGGTAGTCGACACGGGGTCTCCGTTCGTCCTGCGGCGGGGGGCGGGTGTGGCGCCCAGTTTCTATCGTCGCTCGGATCGCGGACGAAGAAACCTGCCGTGGCGGCGTGCCCGCTAGGCTGGCCGCTACAGCACGGCGACTGGCGCACGGGGAACGGACCCCGGGGAAGCCGTGCGAGGCAACACCTTCGAGGTGCCGACCGCCTGGGCACCCCGGGACCACGACCGGACACTGACCGCTCGCCCCGGAGGACGCCATGACTCACGCCGCTCCATCAAGCACCCCGAACACCCTCAGTCACCCCGCGCTCGCCGCCGAGGACCCCGAACTTGCCGCCCTCGTCGCTGCCGAGGAACAGCTTCAGGCCGACACCCTGCGCCTGATCCCCAGCGAGAACTACGTCTCCACCGCCGTCCTCGAAGCCTCCGGCACGGTCCTGCAGAACAAGTACAGCGAGGGCTACCCCGGCCGCCGCTACTACGAGGGCCAGCAGAACATCGACCCCGTAGAACGCCTGGCCGTCGCCCGCGCCAAGTCCGTCTTCGGCGTCGAGCACGCCAACGTGCAGCCCTACTCCGGCTCCCCGGCCAACCTCGCCGCCTACCTCGCCTTCGCCGAGCCCGGCGACACCGTGATGGGCATGGCACTGCCCATGGGCGGCCACCTCACCCACGGCTGGGGCGTCTCCGCCACGGGCAAGTGGTTCCGCGGCGTCCAGTACGGCGTCCGCCACGACACGGGCCTCATCGACTTCGACGAGGTGCGCGACCTCGCCCTCAAGGAGCGCCCGAAGCTGATCTTCTGCGGTGGCACCGCCCTGCCCCGCACCATCGACTTCGCGGCCTTCGCCGAGATCGCCCACGAGGCGGGGGCCGTCCTCGTCGCCGACATCGCGCACATCGCGGGACTGATCGCGGGCGGCGCCCACCCCTCACCGGTGCCGCACGCCGACGTGATCTCCACGACTACCCACAAGACCCTGCGCGGCCCGCGCGGCGCGATGCTGATGTCCCGCGAGGAACACGCCAAGGCCATCGACAAGGCGGTCTTCCCCGGTCTGCAGGGCGGCCCGCACAACCAGACCACCGCGGCCATCGCCGTCGCCCTGCACGAGGCGTCGCAGCCTTCCTTCCGGGACTACGCCCACGCGGTCGTCGCCAATGCCAGGGCCCTCGCCGAAGCCCTGCTCGCCCGGGGCTTCGAATTGGTCTCCGGCGGTACCGACAACCACCTGATCCTGATGGACCTCACGCCCAAGGACGTCCCGGGCAAGATCGCCGCCAAGGCTCTGGACCGGGCCGGGATCGTCGTCAACCACAACACCGTGCCGTACGACCCGAGGAAGCCGTTCGACCCCTCCGGCGTCCGTATCGGCACCCCTTCGCTCACCTCCCGCGGCCTCGGAACACAGCACATGCCGACCGTCGCCGACTGGATCGACCGAGGCGTCGCCGCGGCCCGTGCCGGTGACGAGGACGCCCTGACGAAGATCCGGTCCGAGGTCGCCGACCTGATGGCCGCCCATCCGGCTCCGGGCCTGCCGACGCACTGACCCTGTGTTCCTCGTCTCATTCGTGACGGCCGGATCGAGTCATTCGAGACGGCCGGATCGAGACGTCGGATCACAAGATCGCGGCACACCCGTCACACGACTGTTTCCGAGCAATGAGAGACACCTGAGAGAATGAGCCCTATGGCCACTGATCGTCCTCGCGTGCTCTCCGGAATTCAGCCCACCGCAGGCTCGTTCCACCTCGGCAACTACCTTGGCGCGGTCCGCCAGTGGGTGGCGCTGCAGGAGTCCCACGACGCGTTCTACATGGTGGTGGACCTGCACGCGATCACGATTCCGCAGGACCCGGCCGACCTGCGGGCCAACACCCGGCTCGCAGCCGCCCAGCTCCTGGCCGCGGGGCTCGACCCGGAGCGCTGCACGCTCTTCGTCCAGAGCCACGTTCCCGAGCACGCCCAGCTCGGCTGGGTCATGAACTGCCTCACAGGCTTCGGTGAGGCGTCGCGCATGACGCAGTTCAAGGACAAGGCGGCCAAGCAGGGTGCGGACCGCGCCTCCGTGGGCCTCTTCACATACCCGGTCCTGCAGGTCGCGGACATCCTGCTCTACCAGGCCAATCAGGTCCCGGTCGGCGAGGACCAGCGCCAGCACATCGAGCTGACCCGCGACCTCGCGGAGCGGTTCAACGGCCGCTTCGGCGAGACGTTCACCGTTCCGGCGGCGTACATCCTCAAGGAGACGGCGAAGATCTTCGATCTCCAGGACCCGTCGATCAAGATGAGCAAGTCGGCGTCCACCCCCAAGGGCCTGATCAACCTCCTCGACGAGCCCAAGGCCACCGCCAAGAAGGTCAAGAGCGCGGTCACCGACACCGACACGGTCGTGCGCTACGACACAGCGGAGAAGCCGGGTGTCAGCAACCTCCTCGGCATCTACTCCACGCTCACCGGGGCCGGAATCCCGGAACTGGAGCAGAAGTACGCCGGCAAGGGCTACGGTGCGCTGAAGACGGACCTCGCCGAGGTCATGGTCGACTTCGTGACTCCCTTCCGGGACCGCACCCAGGCCTACCTGGACGACCCGGAGACGCTCGACTCGATCCTGGCCAAGGGTGCGGAGAAGGCGCGCGCCGTCGCCGCGGAGACACTTGCCCAGGCGTACGACAAGGTGGGCCTCCTGCCCGCCAAGCACTGAGCCACACCGCCCCCTGCACCACACCAGGCACAGCAGCGCCCTCTGCCCGCCATCCGATGCCCGCCATCCGACCGACAGGAGTACGACGTGGGGACCGTAACGATCGGTGTGTCGATCGCGGTCCCGGAGCCTCACGGCAGCCTGCTCCAGGAGCGGCGCGCGGGCTTCGGGGACCCCGCGGCGCACGGCATCCCCACCCACGTCACGCTGCTGCCGCCCACTGAGGTGGACGCAACCGCGCTGCCCGCGGTTGAGGCGCACCTGGGGGCCGTCGCCGCTGCCGGGCGACCCTTCCCGATGCGGCTCTCCGGGACGGGCACGTTCCGTCCGCTGTCGCCCGTCGTCTTCGTCCAGGTGATGTCGGGCGGCGCGGCCTGCGGCTGGCTCCAGGAGCGGGTGCGGGACGCGTCGGGGCCCATGGCGCGCGAGCTGCAGTTCCCGTACCACCCGCATGTCACGGTGGCGCACAGCATCTCCGAAGAAGCCATGGACCGGGCGTACGCGGAGCTTTCGGAGTACACCGCCGAGTGGCCCTGCACCGGCTTCGCGCTCTACGAGCAGGGCGCCGACGGAGTGTGGCGCAAGCTGCGCGAGTTCGCCTTCGGTGGCGGCGGCCCGGTGGTACCTCCGCAGGCCACGGCCCCGGCCGCGCACAGCTCGCTGCCCGCCCGCTGATCCGGGGCGCCGACCCCGTAGAGCCCGCGGGGCCTCACACCGGAAGCCGCCGGAACACCGTCCGCGGCACGTGACGCAGCGCCGACATGACCACCCGCAGCGCGCCGGGCACCCACACCGTCTCCGAGCGCCGACGCAGGCCCGTCTCGATGGCCAGCGCGACCGCCTCCGGAGTGGTCGCCATCGGGGCCTCCTCCAGGCCCGCCGTCATCTTGGAGCGTACGAAGCCGGGGCGGACGACCATCACGTGCACCCCCGTGCCGTGCAGTGCGTCGCCCAGGCCCTGGGCGAAGGCGTCGAGGCCCGCCTTGCTGGACCCGTAGATGAAGTTCGAGCGCCGGGCCCGCTCGCCCGCGACCGACGAGAGCACCACCAGGGAGCCGTGCCCCTGGGCCTGCAGCGACCGCGCGCACACCAGGCCCGCGGAGACCGCGCCGGTGTAGTTCGTCTGCGCGACCCGCACCGCGGAGAGCGGCTCGTCCTCGTCGCGTGCCTGGTCGCCGAGGATGCCGAAGGCCAGCAGGACCATGTCGATGTCGCCCTCGGCGAAGATCTTGCCGAGCGTGGCCTCGTGGGACTCGGAGTCGAGCGCGTCGAAGGCGACGGTGCGGACGTCCGCCCCCAGGTCGCGCAGGCCCGCCGCGGCCTTCTCCAGGCCCGGGGAAGGACGCCCGGCGAGCCACACCGTGCGGGTGCGCCGCGCGACCAGACGGCGTGCGGTGGCGAGGCCGATCTCGGAGGTGCCGCCGAGTACGAGCAGGGACTGGGGGGTGCCGAAGGCGTCCTTCATGGGGCCAACTCCTTGAGGTGCTAGAGGGCGAGGCGGCGCGAGAGGTCCGAGCGGAACACGCCGCGCGGGTCGAGGTCCGCCCGCAGGGCGCGGAAATCGTCGAGCCGCGGATACATCGCGGCGAGCATCTCGGGCCGCAGGCGCGAGTCCTTGGCCAGGTAGACGCGGCCGTCGGACGATGCGACCTCCTCGTCGAGCTCGTCGAGGAAGGCGCCGAGGCCCGGCAGGTTCGCCGGGATGTCCAGGGCGAGGGTCCAGCCGGGCATCGGGAAGGAGAGCCAGCCCGGATCACCGTCGCCGAAGCGCTTCAGTACGGCGAGGAAGGACGGGCAGCCGCGATCGGAGATGCGCCGCACGATGCGCCGCAGGGACTCCTCCTTGCCGTACCCGACGACGAATTGGTACTGCACGAAGCCGCCGCGGCCGTACACGCGGTTCCAGTGCGGGACGCCGTCCAGAGGGTGGAAGAACGTCGACATCTTCTGGAGCTCGCCCACCCTCAGGCGGGGTGCCTTGCGGTACCAGAGCTCATTGAAGAGGCCCACCGACTTCCGGCCGAGCAGCCCTTCGGGCAGGAAGCGCGGGGCGGCAGGCAGCTGGCCGGGGCGGAACGTCAGCGGGGCTCTGCGCGCGCGTGGTGGAAGGGCGTCCAGGGGAGCGTGATCGCCGCGCGTGAGCACCGAACGCCCCATGGACACACCGCGCGCGAGGAGGTCGATCCACGCGACCGAGTAGCGGTAGCGGTGGTCGGTGGCGGTGAGGCGGGCCATCAGGTCGTCCAGGTCGGTGGCGCGCTCCGTGTCCACCGTCATCAACGACGTCTCGACCGGCTGCAGTCGTAGCGTCGCGGCGAGGATCACGCCGGTCAGGCCCATGCCGCCCGCCGTCGCGTCGAACAGGGCGGTGCCGCGCTCGACCGCCTGCACCGCGCCGTCGGCGGTGAGCAGTTCCACGGCCATCACGTGGCGCGAGAACGACCCGGATCCGTGGTGGTTCTTGCCGTGGATGTCCGCGCCGATCGCGCCGCCCACGGTCACATAGCGGGTCCCGGGCGTGACCGGCACGAACCAGCCGAGCGGGAGCAGGACCTCCATCAGGTGGTGCAGGGAGACCCCGGCGTCGCACAGGACGGTGCCCGCGTCCGCGTCGATGGCGTGGATGCGGTCCATGCCGGTCATGTCGAGGACCGCGCCGCCCGCGTTCTGTGCGGCGTCCCCGTATGCCCGTCCAAGGCCCCTGGCGATGCCGCCGCGCTCCCCGCAGGCCTGGAGGGCGGCCACGGCCTCCTCGGGTGAACGGGGGCGGATCAGGCGGGCGGTGGAGGGGGCGGTGCGCCCCCACCCCGACACGGACACGGCCTCGGACGTCGTCGCGGTCGCGGAGTCGGCGGGCGGAGCGGAGTCGGCAGGCATAGGCGTGACCGTATCGCCCGAGCAGGGATAGTTTGCCCATATTCATCCCAGCTCTCACCGAAATGGGTGATTGATGGAGTGTCGTCGTATATTGCCGTAAATATTGAGAGCTTGCCTAGAAGAGTCGGGAGGTCAGGTCCTTGAAGTCACCGGAGAAGGAGGCCACATGCACGACCTGGACCACCGGCTGCTGTCGGCCCTGCGCGACTGCGGCTCCGACACGCGCGTGGCCGCCGCCGCACGGGCCCTGTCCTGGACCGGCGAGCACGGCGCCCTCTGGCTCTGCGCGGGGCTCGCGGGCGCCGCGGTCGACCGTGAGCGGCGCGGCGCGTGGCTGCGCGCCGCGGCACTGACCGCGGCGGCGCACCTGGCGAGCATGGGCGTCAAGCGGGTCGTACGGCGCCCGCGCCCCGGCGGCGACACGGGAGCGGAGCCCCTCGTCAGGACCGCGGGGCGGCACTCCTTCCCCAGCTCGCACGCCACTTCGGCCGCAGCGGCCACCGTCGCGTACGGCGCGCTGAGCCCCGCCGGAGCCCGTATCGTGCCGCCGCTCGCCGCCGCGATGTGCGTCTCGCGGATGGTCGTCGGCGTCCACTACCCGAGTGACGTGGCAGCCGGCGCGGCCCTCGGCGCCCTCACCGCGCGCATGGGCTCCGCCTGGATGAACGGGAGCCGCAAGCATGGCTGACCGCACCGCCCTGCTCGAACGCCCCCAGCCGCCACGGCCGTCAGGGCCGGGCACCCTCGCCCTGCCGCTCGGACTCCTGAAGACCGCGCGCCCCCGCCAGTGGGTGAAGAACGTCCTGGTCGTCGCGGCCCCCGCCGCCGCGGGCGAGCTCTTCTCGCGCCACTCGCTGACCCAACTCCCTCTGGTGTTCGCACTGTTCACCGCAGCCGCGTCCGCCGTCTACCTCATCAACGACGCGCGCGACGCCGATGCCGACCGCGCCCACCCCACCAAGTGCCGCAGGCCGGTCGCCGCAGGGCAGGTGCCGGTGGCGGTCGCCTACGCGGTCGGCGGGCTGCTCGCCGTGCTGGCGCCCGTGGCCGCCGCCGCGTTCTGCACGCCCCTGACGGCGGGTCTCATCTCCGCCTACGTAGTGATGCAACTGGCCTACTGCGTCAGCCTCAAGCACATCCTCGTCGTCGATCTCGCCGTCGTCACCACGGGCTTCCTGATGCGCGCGATGATCGGGGGAGTGGCCCTGGGCATCCCGCTCTCGCGCTGGTTCCTGATCACCACGGGCTTCGGCGCGCTCTTCATGGTCTCCGCCAAGCGCTACTCCGAAGCCGTCCAGATGTCCGGGAGCTCCGAGAAGCTGGGCGCCACGCGCGCGTTGCTCACCGAATACACCACCGGCTACCTCCGCTTCGTCTGGCAACTCGCCGCCGGGGTCGCCGTCCTCGCGTACTGCCTATGGGCCATGGAGAGCGGTGGTACCGCCGACGGCGGCTCGCTGCCCTGGCGGCAGCTGTCGATGGCCGCCTTCGTGCTCGCGGTCCTGCGGTACGCCGTCTTCGCCGACCGGGGCACGGCGGGCGAGCCCGAGGACGTCGTCCTGCGCGACCGTGCGCTCGCCGTCATCGGCCTGGTGTGGATCGCGATGTACGCCCTTGCGGTGGCCGACTTGTGAGCCCCCTCAGGGAGCGCCTTCGGGCCATGGGCCCCGAACTGCTCGGCTTCGCCGCCGCCGGGATCTGCGCGTACGCCGTCGACCTCGGCCTCTTCATCTGGCTGCGCGGGCCCGTCGGTCTCGACCCGCTGACCGCGAAGGCGCTCTCCTTCGTGGCCGGTTGTTCGGTCGCGTACGCGGGCAACGCGCTCGGCACCTACCGGCGACGCGAGGGGACGGACGTCTCGCGCCTGCGCCAGTACGTGATCTTCTTCGCCGTCAACATCGCGGGCGCCCTGGTGCAGTTGCTCTGCATCGCGGTGTCTCACTATGGCCTAGGCCTCACCTCACAGCGCGCGGACACTGTCTCCGGTGCGGGAGTCGGTATGGCGCTCGCCACTGTTCTGCGTTTCTGGGGTACCCGGACCTTGGTCTTCCGTTCTGTGGGCAGGGAGGCAACATGGACTGGCTGAAAAAGCTCCCCGGCATCGGACCCCTGGTGGAGCGTCTGATGCGGACGCACGCGTGGAGCGCGTACGAGCGGCTCGACAGTGTGCACTGGGCCCGCCTTGCGGCCGCGATGACGTTCATCAGCTTCCTGGCGCTCTTCCCGCTGATCACCGTCGCCGCCGCGATCGCCGCGGCGACGCTCTCCAAGAGCCAGCAGAACAAGCTCGAGGACACCATCTCCCAGCAGGTCCCCGGCATCTCCGATCAGCTGAACCTCGATGCCCTGGTCGCCAACGCGGGCACCATCGGCCTTGTCGCGGGCGCTCTGCTGCTCTTCACCGGTATCGGCTGGGTCGGTTCGATGCGGGAGTGCCTGCGGGCCGTCTGGGAGCTGGAGGACATCGAAGAGAACCCCGTCATGCGCAAGATCAAGGACGCCGGGGTGCTCTTCGGACTCGGTGGCGCGGGCCTCGCGTCCGTCGCCGCTTCGACCCTCGCATCGACCGCCGTCGGCTGGAGCGCCGACCTCATCGGGGTCTCCGAGGGCGGCTGGGGCGGAGTGCTCCTTCAGGCGATCGCGTTCGCCATCGCCGTCTTCGCGGACTTCCTGCTGCTGCTCTACATCCTGACGCTGCTGCCGGACGTCCAGCCGCCGCGCCGCCACCTGATCACCGCGGGACTGATCGGCGCGGCAGGGTTCGAGCTGCTCAAGCTGCTGCTCGGCGGCTATATGAAGGGCGTCGCGTCGAAGAGCATGTACGGCGCCTTCGGAGTGCCCGTCGCGCTCCTCCTGTGGATCAACTTCACGGCAAAGCTCCTGCTGTTCTGCGCCGCCTGGACGGCGACGCGGAAGCAGGAACGTACAGAAGAAGACGGACAGGAAGAGCAGCGACAGGAGGAGCAGCGAGAGGAGGAGGCCGAGGACGTCAGCGGCGGCTCTTCCGCCGCACCAGGTCCGGCAGCGGCATCCGGCGGCTGATCACGAACCAGCCGGCGGCGATGAGCGCAAGGACGCCGCCCGCGACGCCGAGCGCGATACCGACACCGCCCGAGTCCTTGTCGGAGGCGTGCGCCACGTTCTTGGCCCCGCTCGAATCGCTCTTCCCGGCGCCGGGAGCCCCCTTGCCGCTGCCCGTACCCGCACCCTTCGGGGCGACCAGTTCGCCCACGGGCTCGACCTTGCCCGAGGCCTTGAAGCCCCAGTCGAGCAGGCGCTCGGTCTCCTTGTAGACCGCGTGCTGCTCACCGGAGTCGGGGTTCATGACGGTGACGAGCAGCACCTTGCCGTTGCGCTCGGCGACACCGGTGAAGGTGTTGCCCGCGTTCGTGGTGCTGCCGTTCTTGACGCCCGCGATGCCCTTGTAGGGGTCGAGACCGAGGTCCCCCGTGAGGAGCCGGTTGGTGTTCTGGATCGCGAAGGACTCGCGCTTCTTCTTGCCCTTGTCCTTGCCCTTCGTGACCTTCTTGGTCTCGCCGGGGAACTGGGCGGTGGCCGTCGAGCAGTACTCGCGGAAGTCCTTCTTCTGCAGCCCGGAGCGGGCGAACAGCGTCAGGTCGTACGCGGAGGAGACCTGCTTCTTCTCGTCGTAGCCGTCGGGGCTGACCACGTTCGTGTCGAGGGCCTGCAGCTCCTCGGCGTGCGACTGCATGTCCTTGACGGTCTGCGGGACGCCGCCGTTCATCGCCGAAAGGACGTGCACCGCGTCATTGCCCGACCGCAGGAAGACGCCGAGCCACAGGTCGTGGACCGAGTACGTCTCGTTCTCCTTGACGCCGACCATGCTGCTGCCCGCGCCGATGCCCGCCAGGTCGGAGAGCTCGACCTTGTGCTTCTGCGACTTGGGGAACTTCGGCAGGACCGTGTCCGCGAAGAGCATCTTCAGGGTGCTCGCCGGAGGCAGCCGCCAGTGCGAGTTGTGCGAGGCGAGCACCTCGCCCGTCTCTGCGTCGGAGACGAGCCATGAGCGCGCCGACAGGTCCTTGGGCAGTACGGGGGCGCCCGCTTTCAGGCTCACCTGGGTGCCGGGCTCGCCGAGCTTGGCACCGCCGACGGTCGACATCGAGGCGGGTGGCTTGGGTTTCTTCTCTTCTCCCGGCTTGCCGTCCGCCAATGCGGGAGCTGCGGTCGACATGGTCAGCAATGCGGCGGAAGTGACCAACAAGGCGGTCTTTTTTACGGCAGGCACGGACGAGAACGTACAGGGCGCCGCTGTGGAAGTCGCCGCCGAGGTGGGCTGTGTGTCGGGCTCCCCACCCCGGCGGCGTCGCGGAACGGAGCCTCGCGATACTGAACGTATGAAGCTCAGCCGCCCGGTCTCCTGGTTCCTGCTCGCCTTCGGTGTGTGGAGCTGGTTCATCTGGATCACTTTCGTCAAGAACCTGTGGAAGGACGGCAGCGGGCTCGCCTTCGATGACGCAGGCGACCCGACCGCGTACTTCTGGGTCCACCTGACGCTCGCCGTCGCCTCCTTTGTCTTGGGGACGGTGGTAGGGACCATCGGGTTCCGTGGGGTGCGTGCTCTGCGCCGTACGTCATAGCCGTACGTCATCGCTGATCGGTCACTGTTGAGGGGCTAGCTCCGTGGTCATCCTGTTCGTGCTGGCCGGTCTCGCCGCGTTCGCGGTTCTCGCCGGGATGCAGTGGTACATGTGGCGTCGCCTGGTGCGGGACACGACGGCGCGGCCCGGGTTCGTCCGGCGCGCGGGCGCCGTGGTCTTCGTGGCGGGGCCGCTGCTGATGTTCGCGGGGGTCGCCGGTGAGCGGGCCGGGGCGCCGTTCTGGCTGCAGAAGGTGCTTGCCTGGCCGGGCTTCATGTGGATGGCGCTGTCGATCTACCTCGTGCTCGCGCTTCTTGTCGGGGAGCTCGTACGGCCCTTCTTCTTGAGGCGTCGTTCAAAACTCACCCCTACGGAGGACGCCGGTTCGGCGGAAGCTCTCTCCGTGGAGCCCGTGGAGCCCGTGGAGCCCGTAGAGCCCGTAGTGCTCTCAGAGCCAGTGGAGTCCGGAAAGTCCGCGGAGGAGGCCCCCGCTCGCGCGGAAGAGCGCGCAGAACCGGCCACCCCCTCGCGCCGCCTCTTCGTCTCCCGGATCGTCGGCGGGACCGCCGCGGCCGTCGCCGTCGGAACGGTCGGCCACGGCACGTACGGCGTCCTGCGCGGCCCCCGGGTCAAGCGCGTCACCGTGCCGCTCGCCAAGCTGCCGCGCGGGGCGCACGGGTTCAGGATCGCCGTGGTCAGCGACATCCACCTGGGGCCGATTCTCGGACGAGGCTTCACCCAGCGTGTGGTCGACACGATCAACGGCACACAGCCCGACCTCATCGCGGTCGTCGGCGACCTGGTCGACGGCAGCGTCGAAGACCTCGGGCCCGCCGCCGCGCCGCTCGCACAGCTCCGCGCGCGGCACGGAACGTATTTCGTGACCGGCAACCACGAGTACTTCTCGGGAGCCGCGCAATGGATCGATCACGTACGCGAACTGGGCCTGCGTCCCCTGGAGAACGCGCGCACCGAACTGCCCGGCTTCGACCTCGCGGGCGTGGACGACGTGGCGGGCGAGAGCGAGGGGCACGGGCCGGACTTCGGTAAGGCGCTGGGCGACAGGGACCGCTCGCGGACCTCCGTCCTTCTGGCCCACCAGCCGGTCGTCATCCATGACGCCGTCAAGCACGGCGTCGACCTCCAGCTCTCCGGGCACACCCACGGCGGACAGCTGTGGCCAGGCAATTTCATCGCCGACCTGGCCAACCCGACGCTCGCGGGCCTTGAGCGGTACGGCGACACACAGCTGTACGTGACGCGTGGCGCCGGGGCGTGGGGGCCGCCGGTGCGGGTCGGGGCGCCGTCCGACGTCACGGTCGTCGAACTGGCATCGCGCCAGGCGTAATCGCGCAATGGTTCGATGCGGTACGGACCTGGCTGGATACTGTCGGGCCGCACGGTGACGGTGTGACACCAAGCGCTTCCTCTGCGCAGCATTAAGTGTCGGAACTGTGTGCGGTTATTGGCGCTTTGGTGCGCCAAAGGGGGAACGGTGTTGAGACGTCAGGCTTTCCGGCTGCCACCGCACCCGGCGTCCGTCTCGCTCGCCCGGGGCCGTGTACGTGATCATCTCGCCGCCTGGGGGCACAAGGAGGAGAGCACCGCGCAGGACGACACCGTGCTCCTCGTCTCTGAGCTGGTGACGAACGCCGTCTGCCACGGCCGCGTCCAGGAACGGGAGTTCGAGGTGGCGATCACGGTGCTCTCCGACGGCGACTGCTTCATCGAGGTCTCCGACGAGTCGCCGACCAGCCCGGAGATGCGGGACTCGGGCCCTCTGGAGGAGAGCGGCCGAGGCCTGCGCCTGCTCGACACGCTCGCCGAGGCGTGGGGTGTGTGGCAGCGGGGACGGAGCGGGAAGACGGTGTGGGCGTTGGTACGGGCTTGAACTGTATGCCCCGAACCGCGTACCAGGGGCCGAACCGCGTCCCGGGGGGCGTCTACACATATGCCCGCAGCACCTTCACCCAACCGTTTGCGCAGGCAATGTGACCGTCACCGTGAAGCCCGCCCCCGGCGCCGTTTCCACCCCCACCTCACCGCCGTGCGCCGCGACGACCCCCTGCACGATCGCCATGCCGAGCCCGCTGCCCGCACCCCCGCCCGCGCGAAAGAACCGGTCGAATACGCGCGCCGCGTCCTCCTGGGCAAGACCGGGCCCCCGGTCGGCGACGCACAGCCGCACCACCCCGTCCTGCCGCTCCACGCCCAGCGTGACGGGCGCTTCGGCGGGCGTGTGGACGCGTACGTTGCCAAGGAGATTGCCGAGCACCTGGCGCAGCCCCGACTCGTCCGCGCGGATGAGGACCGCCCCGTCGGCGCGGACCGTGAGCGGGCGCTCCGGCTCCTGCACCCGCAGGTCGTCGGCGGCGTCCCGTACCAGGCGGCTCAGATCGACGTTCCTGAAGCGCAGTTCCGGCTGTTGGTCCAGGCGGGCCAGGGTGAGCAGCTCGTCGACGAGGCGTCCCATCCGGTCGGTCTCGGCGATGACGCGGCTCCACGCGCGCGTGCGTTCCGCCGGATCGCGGAGCATCCCCTTGTCGTACAGCTGGAGATAGCCGCGGATCGCCGACAAGGGCGTACGCAGCTCGTGCGAGGCGTCGGCGACGAAGCGGCGCAGCTGTGCCGAGCTGCGCTCGCGGGTCTCGAAGGCCGACTCGACCTGATGGAGCATGGAGTTGAGGGCCAGGCGCAGCTGCTCGGTCTCCGTCGCCGGAGCGCGGCTCGACGGCACGCGCCGGGTCAGGTCGCCCTCGGCGATGGCGGACGCGGTCTCGACCATGTCCTCCAGGGGGCGGAGGCGGTGGTGGGCGGAGATCATCGTCAGGACGGCGAGCAGCCCCAACAGGACCACTCCGAAGGCGGCGTCGAGCTTGAGCGCCTTCTTGATGCCCGATTCCACGTTCTCCGTATCCGCGGCCATCAGGACCGTCGTGCCGTCGGTGAGCTTCGCGCCCACCATGCGGTGGGCGTCGCCGTCCAGGGTGACGTCCTGCGGCTCGGACTCGCCCGCGACCGCTTCGGGGTCGTCGACGGCCGCGGCCAGGGTGCGCTGGAGCGGGGTCGGGGCGAGCGATCCGATGGAGACGGCCTCACCGCGCTCGTCCACCGCCACGAACACCGTGTCCCCGCGCGGCAGCGCACTCGCGCGCTCCTTGCCGCCGGGCGAGAGCTTGTCGAGCGCGATGCCCAGTTCACTGAGCCGCTCGACGTCCTTCATGGTGAGCCCGGTGCTCAGCAGCGAGCTGCGCGACTGCGTCAGCTCGGCGTCCACGCTGTCGAGCAGATAGTGGCGCATGCCCATGACGCTCACGCCGGTCGCCACGACGACACCGAGGGCGAGCAGCGCCACGTTCACCCACGTGAGCTTGGCCCGCAGCGAGCTCATACCGCGACGGGCACGCCTCACGCGAGGCCGTATCCGACACCACGCCGGGTCGTGATCACCGGCGGGCCCAACGCGGCCAGCTTGCGCCGCAGATAGCTGATGTAGGTCTCCACGACGGTCGACTCGGCCGGGTGTTCGTACTGCCACACATGGCGCAGGAGCTGCTCCTTGGGCACCACACGGCCGCCGTTGCGGACCAGGAAACGCAGCAGGGCGTACTCGGTGGGCGTGAGCTGCGCCGTGCGGCCCGCGCGGCGCACCACGTACGTCGTCTCGTCGAGCTCCAGGTCGCCGTAGCGCAGCGGCGGGCGCTGGGGGAGCACGTCGCCCGCCCTGGTGCGGCGCAGGACAGCGCCGACGCGGGCGATGACCTCGTCGATGTTGAACGGCTTGGTGATGTAGTCGTCGCCGAAGCTGAGCGCGCCCACGACCTCCGACGGCGCGTCCCGCGCGGTCAGGAAGAGCGGGGCCATGTCGGGACGCCGGCCGCGCAGCTCCCTGGCCAGGGCGCGGCCGTCGCCGTCCGGCAGCATCACGTCCAGGAGCGCCACGTCGGGCCGGGTGCGCTCGTTGAACGCGAGGGCGTCGCGCACGGTGCCCGCGACCATGACGTCGAAGCGGTGGTAGCGCAGGGCGATGGCGAGGACGTCGGCGATGCTCGGCTCGTCCTCGACGACGAGGACGGTGGCTCCGGCACCCGAACCGCTCACCCCTCCGACATCTGTTCCCTGTTGGCCTTCGGCGTGGCTCATGGCCCCAGTATCGGCGCGCCCGTTGTACGAAGTCTCGGTCAGTGCCTTGGAGTTACTTGAGAATCATGGCCGCGCCGCGCCGCTGGAGCCTGGCGCCGCCGATGCTTCAGGCCCCTGAAGGCACGGACCTGGGGGACCTGGCGACGCGGAGGAGGAGTGGATTGTGGAGGCATTGGCGCGTTGGTGCTATCGGCATCGTCTGGTGGTCCTTGTGCTGTGGGCGGGGGCCTTGTTCGGTCTGGGGGCCGCGGGGACATCGGCGGGCACCGACTACTCGAATGTGTTCTCCCTGCCGGACACGGATTCCACGCGCGCGAACGACCTGATGACGAAGGCTTTCCCGGAGCGCTCCGGAGACACCGACACGGTCGTCTGGCGCGTCGGGGCGGGAGCTTCGGCCAGTGACGAGGGAGCTTCGGTCCGTGACCAGGACGTACGTTCCCGGATAGAGCCCGCGCTCAAGGAGATCGCCGGGATGAAGGGCGTCGGCGAGGTGTCGGGCCCGTACGCCTCCAAGGCGGCGGGCGCGGCCCAGATCAGCGAGAACGGGCGCATCGCCTACGCCCAGGTGACCTTCACGGAGCAGGCGAACGTGGTCCCCAAGGGCCTCGTCCAGGACGTCGTGGACACCGCCCAGAACGCAGAGAAGGCCGGCCTGCAGGTCGAGCTCGGCGGCCAGGCGATCGCCCGCATCCAGGAGCCGCCCACCGGCACCTCCGAGATGGTCGGCATCGCGGCGGCTGCCGTCGTCCTCTTCCTGGCCTTCGGCTCGCTCTTCGCGATGGTCCTGCCGATCGTCATCGCCGTCTTCGGGGTGGGCCTCGGCATGCTGTCGACGATGCTGCTCAGCCACGTCACGGACATCCCCGAAGTGGCCCCGCTGCTCGGCTCGCTGATCGGCCTCGGCGTCGGCATCGACTACGCGCTCTTCATCGTCACCCGGCACCGGCGCGGCATCCTGCGCGGCATGGAGCCCGAGAAGTCCGCGGTGCAGGCCCTGAACACCTCGGGCCGCGCGGTGCTCTTCGCGGGCGGCACGGTGTGCATCGCGCTCGCCGGGATGCTGGTGATGAACATGCGCTTCCTGGACGGCGTGGTCATCACCGCGTCCCTGACGGTCGTCCTGAGCGTCCTCGCGGCCATCACCCTGCTGCCCTCGCTCCTCGGGCTGCTCGGCCCCCGGGTGCTCAGCCGCAGGCAGCGGCGGCACCTCGCCGCGACGGGACCGGAGCCCGCAGAGGCGAGCGGCCTCGCGGCGCGCTGGTCCTCGTACGTCCAGAAGCGTCCGCGTTCGATAGCGGCACTCGCCTTCGTGGTGATGGCCTTCCTGGCGCTGCCGCTGCTCTCCCTGCGGCTCGGTGCGACCGACCAGGGCAACCACCAGGAGTCGACGACGACCCGGCAGGCGTACGACATGCTGGCCGACGGTTTCGGTCCTGGCTTCAACGGACCGCTCCAAGTAGTGGCCGAAGGAGCCGACACCGCCGACACCGGCGGCCTGGTGGCGACCATCCGCGAGACGGAGGGCGTCGCGAGGGTGGCGGCGGCCCCGCCCGCGGACGGCATCTCGGTCATCAACGTGGTCCCGACCACGTCCCCCCAATCCCAGCAGACGGATCAACTCATCGACCGTCTACGGGGAGAGGTGATTCCGGAAGCCGGGGTCGACGCCCACGTGGGCGGTGTCACCGCTGTCTTCAAGGACTTCGCCGCGGTGACGGGCGACCGACTGCCCTACTTCGTAGGAGCGATCATCGCGCTCGGCTTCCTCCTGCTCCTTATCGCGTTCCGCTCGCTCGTGGTGCCGCTGACGGCGGCCCTGATGAACCTGATCGCGGCGGCGGCGTCCTTCGGCGTGCTTGTGGCGGTCTTCCAGTGGGGCTGGGGCACGGAGATCCTCGGCATCGGCAAGGAGGGCCCGATCACCGCCTTCCTGCCCGTCATCATGCTGTCGCTGCTCTTCGGGCTCTCGATGGACTACCAGGTGTTCCTGGTGAGCCGCATGCACGAGGAATGGGTGCACACGAAGGACAACGCCCGCGCGGTGAGGGTGGGTCTCGCCGAGACGAGCAGGGTCATCAACTGCGCGGCCCTGATCATGATCTGCGTCTTCTCCGCGTTCGTCCTGAGCGGTGACATGGAGGGCGCGATGGCGGGCATCGGCCTTGCGGCGGCGGTCGCCCTGGACGCGTTCATCCTGCGCACGGCCCTCGTCCCCGCCGCCATGCACCTGCTCGGCCGCTCCAACTGGTGGCTGCCCGCGGGCCTGGAGAAGCGCCTTCCGCACTTGGCGGTGGAGCCGCAGGAGTCCGGGCGGACGGCCGCCGCGTCACCGGAAACCGTCCCCCACGCGCGCGTGGCGGAGTCCGACGGCGTAGGCGGCGCCTCCGTAGTGCACGGTTTCATCCGCACCGCGGAGGGCGAACCGGTGGACGGCGCGATCCTGACCCTCCTCTCCAAGGGGGGCCGCCGCCATGACCGCGTCGTCTCCCTGGCCGACGGTTCGTACATCGTCGCGGCCCCGTCGGCAGGTGCGTACGTGCTGGCCGTCACGGCCTCCGGCTACGCGGCCCGCGCGCGGCACATCGCGGTGACCAACGAACCGCTGGTGTACGACGTGGAGCTGGCGCTCGGCGAGATGGACGCGGACGCGGTGAACTGATCCGGGGCGGGGCGTCGTCGGGTCAGGCTGTGGAACGGACTCGGGGCAGCCCCGTCACGGACATCACGAGCGAGTAGAGCGAGGTCGTCGCCGCGATGAAGAGCCGGTTGTTCTTCGCCCCGCCGAAGGCGATGTTG
The DNA here is from genome assembly GCF_042795295.1 of Streptomyces sp. NPDC056486. NCBI lineage: Bacteria > Bacillati > Actinomycetota > Actinomycetes > Kitasatosporales > Streptomycetaceae > Streptomyces > Streptomyces sp. NPDC056486. The sequence goes on along the minus strand of NZ_JBHTSF010000016.1, from coordinate 43,757 downwards.
GCGACGGCCTCGGGGACGGTGATGCGCCCGATGAGGGTGCCGTCGGGGTCGTAACAATGCACCCCGTCCCCGAGGGCGGCGGCCCACAGCCGCCCCCCGTCGTCGAAGCGAATGTTGTCGAAGCCGGAGTCCTTGGACTCGGCGAAGACGACCCCGTCCGAGAGGCTCCCGTCCTCACGCACGTCAAAGGCGCGGATCTGGGCGGCGCGGGAGTCGGACACGTACAACTGGCGCTCGTCGGGCGAGAAGACGAGCCCGTTCGGCCCCTCGAAGCCATCGGCGACGATCCGCACGTCACCGGTCACGGGGTCGATCCGATAGACGTTGCAGGCACCGATCTCGGCGGGCGCGCGGAACCCTTCGTAGTCACTGGTGATCCCGAAGTCAGGGTCGGAAAACCAGACTGACCCGTCGGAGCGGACCACGGCGTCGTTCGGACTGTTGAACCGCTTGCCCTCGAAGCGGTCGGCGAGGACGGTGACGCGGCCGTCGTGCTCGGTGCGGGTGACGCGCCGGTTGCCCTGCTCGCAGCAGATCAACCGGCCTTCGCGGTCGAGGGTGTTGCCGTTGACGTACCCGGCGGGCGTACGGAAGACGCCGACGGCGCCGGTCGCCTCGTCCCAGCGAAGCAGCCGGTCATTGGGGATGTCGCTCCAGACGAGCTGCCGCCAGGCGGGCACATAGAGCGGCCCTTCGGCCCACCGGCAGTCGTCGTAAAGGACTTCCAGCTTGGAATCCCCGTTGGCGCACCGCCCGGTGCGGAAACGCTCGTCCAGAATCTCGTACGACGTCGGGAACTTCTGGGAAGACATAGGGACCCCTGTCTGAGGCAGTGAATGAACCACATTCGGCGCACAGACGATAACGCAGTACAAGATATGGTGTACACCAGTCTCACTACTCATACGGAGCTCGGGAGCGGCACAGCTGATGGACGACACCGACCGAGAACTGCTGACGCTGCTGCAACAGGACGCCGGCCAGTCGTACGCGAACCTGGGCAAGGCGGTGGGCCTCTCGGCGGGCGCGACCCACGAGCGGGTACGCAAGCTGCGCGAACGCGGGGTGATCCGCCGCACGACGGTCGACGTGGACCCGGCAGCCGTGGGCCAGGGCGTGCTGGCCTTCGTCATGGTCGACTCGACGGCGTGGATGGGGGACCGGGCCGAGGACTTCGCCGCGATCCCCGAGATCCAGGAGGCGCACGTCATCGCGGGCGCGGCGAGCGTCCTGGTCAAGGTCCGCACGTCCACGACGGAGCGCCTCCAGGACGTGCTGCGGCGGCTGTACGCGATCGAGGGCGTGAGCGGTACTCAGGCGACGGTGTCACTGGAGACGTTCTTCGAGAGGCCGGTGTCGCCGGGCGGCGCCTGATCCCCCCCGTGGCCGACGGCTAACTCCGCGCCAGCTCAGGCCGCTTGCGGTAGTCGGTGAACCCCACGACGTTCCCCCACGGGTCGGCGATCTCCACGGTCCACCCGGTGGCCACGGAGGAGGTCGGTGCGAGCGCCTCGATCCCGGCGGCCTCAAGCGCCCGCCCGGCGGCCCGCGCGTCCCCCACTTCGAGCCACACCCGGGGCGCGAACCACGCGGACGGCCGATGCTCGACCCCCTCCTCCACGCGCAGCAGGATTCCGGGCGTCTCCTTGCCCACCTTCAGGATCGCGAGCCCGATCTCGTCGATCCGATGCGCCACGGGGAACCCGGCGCGCTCATAGAAGCTGACGGCTTCTTCGAGGTCCCCGACGGGGAAGAGGACGTTGTCGAAGCCGAGCAGCTCGGTCGACGGGTCAACGGATTGACGAACGGACTGCTCAACGGACAGGCCGACCGACTGGTTGTCTGACATTTCGTCAGAGTAAGTTGGCTGGCCCGATTTCAACCGTACTGTCGCTGTTTGACGGCCGCATGGGCCTCGGCGTCACCCGGCTGGATCAGTGGTTGATGGACCCGCCGGTAGAGGCCTGTCGTGTCTTGAGTCGGCAGGTTCAATGCGGGAGGTCAGGCTCCGTTCTCACGAAGCCTCCTTCCGATCTCAATATCACCGTCGAGCGCACTGAGGCGCGGTGGAGTTCTTGAATCGTCCAGAACGACCACGTGAACTCGATCGTCGACCTTTGGTGGATCTGTATCAAGCCACCAGGAGGGGTGCTTGGTCTGATCGATGAAGCCCTCCTGTCCATCGAAATCCACGATGGACCCAACCGGGCTGACCATCCTGATCGTGACATCAAGCTCTTGATGATTGGCAACCAGTGCCTCAATTCCGTCCGCCTTTGAGGTCGCGGACGGAATCCTGGCACACGCTTCACTCAATCCCACGGCTCGCGAACCGGCTTGCGTTTCCACCACTCCCCGAGTTCGGCCTCGGGCTTCTCCTTCGTCGGACGCACCCAGGGGCGCAAGGAGAGCTCCGGATCGGGGACGGTTTCGGCACGGAAGCGCGAGTCCAGCCGGGCAAGGAGGCGACCCAACGCGCCCTCGCGTGCCTCGATCGGCAAGGCGCTCCTCATCACGTCCTCAAGGGAATCACGGGAGTCCAGGTCGTTGCTGTAGGCGCTGACGGGATAGAAATCCTCGCTCGACCAGCCCGGTTCCATCCGGCGCACCACACGCTCCCAGGAGGCGAACCGGTGCGCCACTGAGTACACGGGCTCTGTCAGCGTCTCCCGCCCACTCGGCGGGAGCCGGGACCGTTCCACCTCAAGCCGGTCCGCATCGCATCGCGCGATCTCCTCAAGCACCGGTGTAGGCAATTCAGCCCACACGGCTCTGCTTTCCGGCGCCGCCCGGAACACGTCAAATGGTGCCCGCTTCCTGGGGTGCCGAGCCGAACCGCATTCCCTCTGGTTCTCCAACTAAATCACTCCTTCAATTGCTGCAGGAAATATGCGTACCCGTCATCGGGTTGCATGAAGGTTCCATTGTCCCCTTCGCGTATCAGCATCGTCCCGCTTGCATCGTCCCACCATGCGAAACGGGCGTTCCCTGAAGTGGTGCTGCGCATTCGGATGCCGGGGGTGTTGGTCATCATGTTCTCGAGATGCTCCGCCACGTCCAGGTCGTCGACGTCCTTGATCCCTCGACTGTTGATGTCGCCGTGCGCGGCGATCTTGTCGGCGAGCATCGGTAGATTGCCCTGCTGGCTGGCAGGGTCGGGCTTGCCGATCTCGTAGAGACCGAGCGGGTCGCAGCGAAGCAGTGGATCGAGTACGTAACGGAATGGGTTGGGGGAAGGGCCCAGACCTAGCGGGTCTGGGGTGGTGTAGCGGGCTGTCTCCGGGTCGTAGTACCGGAGGACGTTGTAGTGCAGACCCGTCTCGGGGTCGAAATACTGCCCGGGGAAGCGCAGCGGCGTGTAGGCGCTGTTTCCGTCCTGCCAGGCGGTGATGCCCCACAGAGTGCTCCGCCCGTGCCAGGCGATATGGCCGTCCTCATCGACGAGTTCGGTGGGGGCGCCCGCGAGATCGGTGGCGATGGCGAAGAACCGTGCGTCGATTTCCTCGCGGGTGGCGGTGAGGATCCGCTCGGTCTGGGAGATGGGGCGCAGACCGTCGTGTTCCCAGGTCAGAGCTACGGCGTGCGGACGTGAGTGATCGGTGGTGAACTGCTCGCAGAGGGTCGTGCCGTCCCAGGTGAAGTCGGTTTGTTCTACAACGGTCGTGCCGTCCGCGCCGAGCCGCTGCTTGGAGACCCGGCGCCCCATTGGGTCGTAGCGGTACCTCCACAATGTGTCGTCCGGGGTGCGGACTGAGGTGAGCCGATCCTCCGCGTCCCAGATGTACGTCCAGGTCTCCGGCTTGCGGGAGAGGCGGCGTCGGTGGCGGCGCACCACTCGCCCCTGGTCGTCGTAGCCGTAGCGGGTGCCGCCGGCCCGGAGCAACCGGGTGCCCTCGGAGTCACGTTGCCCCGCTGCCGTCTGTCCGGGGTGCCTGCTCGGCCAGTCGGCAGTCGCTTGCATGCCGTCGTCGTCGTAAGCGTACGACTCGGTCCAGCCTTCTGCTCGGACGGTGGTGACGCGACCGGCCGCGTCACGCTCATAGGTCCGGCTCTGACCGTCCTGGCCGTCGATACCGGTGAGGTGTCCGTCGGCGCGGTAGCGGTAGGAGCGGCCGCGTACCGTGTGCCCGCCGCCGGCGGTGATCGACTGGGCGGTGACTCTGCCGAGACTGTCGTAGGCCCGGGTCAGTGACAGGGCGTCGTCGACGTCGAGTGAGAGCAGTCTTCCCGCAGCGTCGTAGCCGAAATCCAGGGTCCGGCCCGCGGTGCTCACCCGAGTGCGGTCACCCCGGCCGTTGTACCCCCAAGTGCTTGTCGCGCCGGTGGGAGTAGTGCGGTTCAGGGTCCGGCCCGCGGCATCGAGGGCGAACGTGAGTGTTCGGCCGTTGACAGTCTCCGAGACGAGGCGTCCCTGGACGTCCCGGTGCAGCGTCACGCTCGCGTCGGGGCCCTCGGCCGCGCAGAGCCGGTCGGACAGGTCGTAGGTGTACGTACTGACGGCGCCGTCCGCATCCTTGGCGATCATGCGCCCGAACACATCCAGGGTCATGGCGACGGTCTGTCCGACGGCGTTGGTCCGCAGGATGACCTGGCCCTTGGAGTCGTGGCCGTAAGACTGTGTGCGCCCGTCGAAGTCCGTCTCGGAGAGGAGCCGCCCCGCGATGTCGTACGCGTAGCTCCAACGCCGCCCGTCCGGGCGGTTCACACCGAGGAGGCGCAGCGAGGGGTCGTAATCGAAGGTGTGACGGACACGGTCGGGTCCGGTGCGCGCCGCGAGCAGGTTGAAGTGGGTGTACTCGAACTGTGTCACCGCGCCCATGGCATCGGTGTGGCTCGAACGATTGCCCTCGGGGTCGTACGTCCAGACCTCCGCCTGTCCATCCGCCCCGACCCGGCGCAAGAGTTCGCCGTCCGCGCCCCATTCCATGCGGGTGATGTTGCCGAGGGGGTCGGTGACGGTCGCCACTCGGCCGAAGGCGTCATGGCCGTATCGCGTGACACCGCCCAGAGGATCGGTGACGTGCTCGGCCAGGCCCGCCGCGTCGCAGCGCACGCGGGTGACGTATCCCGTGGGGTCAGTGACCGAGGACAGGTGACCTGCTCTGTCATAGGTGTAGCGGGTTGTGGCGCCACCGGGCTTGACGATCGTGATGCAGTTGCCGCGGGTGTCGTACTCCCGGTGCAAGACATGCCCATCGGGGCGGGTGATAGTGACCGGGTCGCCCTGGGCGTCGTAGGCGAGATGCACCGTCGCGCCGTCCGGACGCGTGACATCGAGGAGCCTGCCGAGGCTGTCGTACGTCTTGCTCGTGGTGTGACCGAGCTGATCTGTCCAGGACGTCAGGTGGTGGTGCTCGTCCCAGGTGGTGCGGGTCGTGCCACCGAGCGGGTCGATCTCGGCGACGACCTGGCAGTTGTCGTTGACGACGAACTTTGTGACGGCGCCCTCGGCGGTGGTGAGGGAGGTGACCCGGGCTCGGGGCCAGGCCGGGTCGGCGCCTTCGTAGTCCAAGGTGAGGGTGATGTGCCCGGCCTCGCCGCCCTCCGCGACACAGCGGTCCTCGGAGTCGTACGTGTAGCTGTAGCTGCGGCCATTTCGATCGGTCCAGGAGGTGATCCGGTACCGGTCGTCGTAAGTGAACTGCGCAGTATGGCCGTTGGCGTTGACGACGCCGGTGAGGCAGTCGTCGGAGTATTCGTACCTCCGCAGCGCGACGTCCGATCCGTCCTCGCCCGCACCGGCCAGGTGCAGGGCGGTGACGCGCCCATCGGTGACCGTCAGCTTGAGGTGGTAGCCGCCGCAGTGCCGGATGGCGAGAGGGGTGCCGTCCGGGGCGTAGTCGAAGTCGATGCTGTCGCCGTTGCGGTCGGATATTCGCTCCAGCAGGGCGATGCCGTCGACAGGTACGCCGAAGCGGCGGGTGAGCCCGGTGAGCGGGTCGTCAACGCGGTAGCTGCCGTCGTCTAGACGGGTCAGGGGGCAACGGGCCCCGGCTTCGGGAAAGACCGGGTTCAGTGTGCTCTCGGGGTGTGGGTAGCCCAGGAGAAGCCCATCCTCGGTGACGTACACGACCCCGCCGGTGTGGATCTCGAGGCGCTGATCGATGGTCGAGGCCCAGGTGGGGCCGAACCACCAGCCGGTGCGATAGCCGGAGGAGACCCGCCGAGTGAAGGCGAGTGGAAGCGAGCCGGGCAGGGCGACATCGGTCTCCGGCAGGAACATGAAGCCGGTGGCCATGTCAATCGGGTCGGACCCCTTGCTGCTCACCGCGTCCGCGGCCCGATTGTCAGCTCCCTTGGCACCGTCGGCGAGAGCATCCGGCGCGTTTTTTCCCAGTCCCTTGAGGCCGGCCTTCAGGCCTTTCAGCCCGGCCTTGAGGCCCTTCATGCCTTTGGCGAGGCCGCGGAGGCTGGTGAGGCCCTTCATGCCGGGGATACAGTCCAGGGCGGCGAAGGCGACGTCGAGGAGGCCTGCTTCTCCGTTGGCGTATTTGTTGAGGGTGTCGGCCAGGACGACGAGGGCGGCGATGAGGACGATCGCGCCCAGGATTGGCCCGCCGATGATCATGGCGATGACGCCGAGGACGGCGACGACGACCTTGCAGACCTCGACGATGGTGTCCCAGTTGTCGGTGACCCAGTCGCCGACCTCCTCCCACCACTTGCGGTTGGGAATGCCCGCGTCGGAGGCGTCCTCAAGCTTCTTCTTCGCCGTGCCCGCGGCGTCCTCGCGCATCTTGCGGGCGTCCTCGGCCATCTTCTTCGCCGCGTCCAGGTTGCCCTGGGCGGCGGTGACGTCCGACTTGGCTTCCGTCTGCGCCTTCTCGGCGGAGGTCGCGTTGCGGGTGGCGGCCTTGACCTTGTCCGGGTCCGGCTTGGGCACGTCCTTGGACTTACCGGAGTCCTTGTCGTCCTTGTACTTGTCGGCTTCCTTGCCCGCCTTGTCCACCCACGAGTCCGCCGAGGTGAGACGCGTCTGGGCGGAGGACAGGCTGCCTTGAGCCTCGCGGCCCTTGACCAGGGCCTTGTCCGCCAGGGCCTGGGCGCGCTCCAGCTCCGGCCAGTACGTGGACAGGGCGTCGCCGGCCATCTCGTAGCTCTTCTTGAGCTTCTTCAGCTTGCCCGGGGCATCCTCGAACTCCGCCGTGAAGGATTCGGCCGTCTTGCCCGCCCAGGTGAGGATCGCGTCCTCGCCCGCCATCCCCTTGATGTCCCGCAGGACCTTGGAGACGTCGTCGGCGAAGTCGTGCAGGTTCTTCGCCAGGTTGCGCACCCGGTCCGGATCGCCGGGCGTTGGGTCCTTGTCCAGGTCAAGGACATGCCAATCCGCCGGACGATTCCCCGCCATACCGCAACCCCCGTTGTGCTTGTACTGCCGTCTATCGGTTGATGGACTGGATCTCTTGGACGTTGACGTCCTGTGTCCCGTCGAAGGTTCCGTTCGGAAGATCGCCGCCCGTGTTGCCGGAGCCCTCCCAGGTGATCTCCCAGGTGATGGACGCCTTCAGCTGGAACGGCTTGCCGCCGGTGGCTCGCAAGTAGGCGATGCCGCACGGCGGGTCCTGCTTGGAGGAGCCCTTCGTGTACGGCGTGCCGATGCTGCCGTCCTCGTTGACCTTGCACTCACCGGATGCGGGGAAGGTCGTCGCGTCCCCGGTGCCGGGCTCCAGGTGGAGGCTGACCGGCTTGGCCGTGGTCTCAGCCCACAGGCCCGTACCGGGCAGTTCGGCGCGGACCTTGACGTCCTCGAACGTGCCCTTGTCCAGCCAGATCCAGGTGGGCAGGTTCACCGTCGACTTGCCTTCCGGCTTCAGCTCGACCTTGGTGTCCGGGACCTTGACCTTGTCGTACGCGTACGAGGCGAGGACCTCGGGTGTGGGGGCATTGTCGATCTTCGGGATGGTGCCGGCGTCCTGCCAGAAGAGCGTCTCTTGGCAGTCGTACGCCTCCGGATCGTCCTTCATGTCAGGGTTGGCGACGCCGCGCCAGAACTTGCCGTCCTTGCCGATGTTGAAGTTCTTGTAGCTCTCGGTGCCGTCGCTCTGCGGCTTGCCCTTCTCGTAGTTGTCCACCATCAGCTGCTCGCCCCAGCTGAGCGTCGGCGTGACGGGGACCAGGTTCTCGTTCGGGTTCTTCTTGAGCCGGTCCGTCGCGGCCTTCACCTGCTCGGACGTCGCCACAGGTTCGTACCAGCAGGCCGGGGGCTTCCAGTTCGGATCCACCGGAGCGAGCGGCTTGGCGGGCGAGCCCGACTTCCCGCCGGAGACCTGCTCGACGGTGACGCTCGTGGCAGTGGCCCCGGCGGTCAGCGAGTTGCCGGAGGCGCCGCCGGACGGGCCTGCGGGTGGATGGTCGGTGTCCTCGCCGAACGCGTGCGCTGCCGTCGGCCAGGCACCGAGGGTGAGCACGGTCGTGGCCAGCAAGGTGAGAGGCGTCTTCAGAGGTTTCCTCACTTGTCGCATCCTCCGCGCACTGTCTCGAGGGAAACGGTGTTCCACACTCCCTCGGACGTCTTCTTCAGGGTGGTGCGGTACTGGAGGACGGGGTTCACATCGTCAGGGGTGCCCGTCTTCTCCTTGGTCTTGCGGTCCTCGGTGTAGCCCTTGCTCTCGTCCACGCAGTAAAAGAGCACGCCACCGCCGGTGTCGGAGATGCTCACCTGCGGGTTGAAGACCCTGGCCTTGCCAACCAGGTTGTGGTTGTTGTCCACGTAGCCCTTGACATATGTCTCGGTCGACGTCAGTGCCTGCTGCGAGGTGTAGAACCTCACGCCCTTGGACTGCGGATCCGCGTCGATGATGGCCAAGAACTCTGCCTTCAGGCGTTCCTTGCCGTCATCCAGGATCGCCTGCTTCTTCGGATCACTGTTCCGCCACCCCGCGAAGCTGGCCTGGAATGAGCTTGGCAGCTCCACCTCCGGCCGCTTCGCCTCGCCCGGCTTCGCCGACGGGCTCGCGGAAGCCTTGGATCCCTCGCCGCCTGCCCCCTTGATCTTGTCGGAGGAGTCGTCGTCGCTACCTCCCGATCCACACGCGGTCAACAGCAGGGCCGCGGACGCGACAAGCGCGGCCGTCATGAGACGGGTGGGGCGGTTCACTCTGGACTCCCGTTTGAGGTGGGGGGTAACGCAAGCGAACCAACGCTATCTCTGGGGCTTCGGAGGACACCAGGCGGTATTCCCCCAGCGGGCCGGGGAATTATGCCGATTCAGGTCCATTGCTCAGCAAAGCTTCTATGTCCGGCGCCGGGCGTCGTTTGCCGTTGCAGGCTTCGCTGGCCTGGGCGTGGTGTGTTGGGCCTGTCCCGTTGGCTATGCCTCGCGGCCCTCGATGGCTCCTTGGCGTATCGCCCTCAGGAGAGAGGTGAGGGAGGCGGTCCGCAGGGTGAGGTTGATGGCCGGTTCGTCGGATTCACGTAGGTGCGTCGAGTCGTCCGGCGCGGTGGCGAGTTCGACGCAGTTGCTTCCCTCGCTGCTGAAGGACGACTTCTGCCAGGTGAGGGTGACCATGTGGGCTCCTTCTGGTCGCCTATGCCCTGTGGTTTTCGAGATTTCCTCGGCGTATCTCTCCCAAGAGGGAACCGAGCGCGGTGGCTCGTAGCGTGACGATGACGGCTGGGTCGTCGGATTCGCGGAGGTGCAGTGTGCTGTCCGGGGCGGTGGCGAGTTCGAGGCAGTTGTTTCCCTCGCTGCTGTAGGACGACTTCTGCCAGTGGAGGGCGGTCACGTCGTTGCCTTTCAGAGGTCGCGGATGATCGTGTGGATCAGGTCGCGTGAAGCGGCCTCCTTTAGGGCTACCGCTTCGAAGTAGGTCATGAAGGTGCGGTACTTCTCCAACTGGAGGTCCGCATGCAGGAATACGGATCCATGTTCGGCGTCGAGCTGCACGGTGTCCAGGCGGGGGACCGGACCTGTCCTCACCCGCTACCGCGTCCACGCCGCCGTTCTCGACAACGTCCAGCTCGTCGTCTCGGAGCTGGTGACCAACTCCCTCGCCTGCACACGTGATTCCGTCGCCGTGCGCCTTGCCCGCACCCAGACCGGGCTCCGCCTCAGTGTCTGGGACAGCAGTCCGCAGCTGCCGCCGTCGCCCCTCGGTATCAGTGACGTCGACTCCGAGCGCGGGCGCGGCCTCTGGCTCCTTCGCAGCTGCGCCGACGACTGGGGGCACTACGTCCTCGTCAACGGGCGCCGCTCCATCGGCGGCAAGGAGATCTGGGCGGAGTGGCGGGCCCCGTACACATAGCTCGCGAAGCGCTCGGTCGCCGACGCGCGTGGGCCCACGCCTCGGAAGGCGCGGGCCCACAGCAACGTACGACCGACCAAGGTACGACCGACCAAGGTACGACCGACCAAGGTACGACCGGCCAAGAACTCAGAAGCGACGCGTGATCAGCGACAGCCCGCTCGCACGCGCTCTGACCTGCTCAACCGCCGGGCTGAGTTTGCGCGGCCCGCCCTGCAGTCAAGACCTCCGTCACGTCGAGCGTCACCTTGGCGCCGATCGAGTCGGGGAGGGTGAGGAGTTGGCCGGGAGCGTGGACCTGGTGCGTTGCGTACTCGTCGCCCGACGGGTTGGTGAGGGCGTGGAGGCGCTGGTGCTTGCGGTCGACGATGACGTAGACCGGGAGCTCGGCGGCGGCGTATGCCGCGACCTTCGCGCGGAGGTCGTTCTGGTAGTTGGTGGAGGTGACTTCGAGAACCAGACGGAAGGCGATGGGGTCGTAGCAGTTGTTCTCGATGAGGTGTTCTTCGAAGTCGGCGTCGACCACGGCGAGGTCGGGGATCGCGTAGTCCTCGGTGCCGGTGGGAAGCCAGAGACCGATGCCCTGGAGCACCTTGCTCTCGACCCCGTGGAGACCGGCGCCGAGGAAGGGGACCATCAGGTCGGTCAGGGCGCGGGCATGTGCGCCGTCGGGGGGCGGGGTCACGGTGATCTGACCTCCGATGATCTCGACGCGGTGGCCCGGGTTGCGGTCCATGAGGAGGTTGGCCTCGGCGGTCAGGGACTGCTCGCCATGGGACATGTCGTCATGGGGCCGCTCGGCAGCTGCTGCGGACATCGCGTGCCTCCTGAGGGCTGGTGTCGAGAGCATCATCGTAGGACGGACGTGGGGCCCGAGTCAGGTTCCGACCCGTTCACCGGTACGGGTGAGGTCCCCCCGCCCCCGCCGGTACGTGCGAAGGCCCCACCCCCGGCAGACCGGGAACGGGGCCCTCAGCAACGCTACGTACGACCGACCAAGAAGAAATCAGAAGCGGCGCGTGATCAGCGCCCGCTTCACTTCCTGGATCGCCTTCGTGACCTCGATGCCACGCGGGCACGCGTCCGTGCAGTTGAACGTCGTGCGGCAGCGCCACACGCCGTCCTTGTCGTTCAGGATCTCCAGGCGCTGCTCGCCCGCCTCGTCACGCGAGTCGAAGATGAAGCGGTGGGCGTTCACGATCGCCGCGGGGCCGAAGTACTGGCCGTCGTTCCAGAAGACCGGGCACGACGACGTGCACGCCGCGCACAGGATGCACTTCGTGGTGTCGTCGAAGCGCTCGCGGTCCTCCGGGGACTGGAGGCGTTCACGCGTCGGCTCATTGCCCGTCGTCACCAGGAACGGCATGACGTCGCGGTATGCCTGGAAGAACGGGTCCATGTCGACGATCAGGTCCTTCAGGACCGTCAGGCCCTTGATCGCCTCGACCGTGATCGGCTTGGAGGGGTTCAAGTCCTTGATCAGGGTCTTGCAGGCCAGGCGGTTGCGGCCGTTGATGCGCATGGCATCCGAGCCGCAGATGCCGTGGGCGCAGGAGCGGCGGAAGGTCAGCGACCCGTCGAGCTCCCACTTGATCTTGTGGAGGGCGTCGAGGACACGCTCCTTGGGGTCGATCTCCACCTGGAAGTCTTCCCAGGTCGCGTCCGCCGAGACCTCGGGGTTGAAGCGGCGGATGCGGAAGGTGGCCGTGATGTACGGGGAGTCGGCGAAGCCGGCCTCGGGCTTGGCGTCTTCCTTGTCGAGGGTCGGGGTTGCCATCAGTACTTACGCTCCATCGGCTGGTAGCGGGTCTGCACGACCGGCTTGTAGTCGAGCCGGATCGACTCGGCGCCGTCGTCGCCTACCTCGCGGTACGCCATGGTGTGGCGCATGAAGTTGACGTCGTCGCGGTTCGGGAAGTCCTCGCGGTAGTGACCGCCGCGCGACTCCTTGCGGGCCAGGGCAGACTGCGCCATGACCTCGGCCAGGTCGAGCAGGTTGCCCAGCTCGATGGCCTCAAGAAGGTCGGTGTTGAAGCGACGGCCCTTGTCCTGGATCGAGACGTTGAGGTAGCGCTCGCGGAGCTCCGCGACCTTCTCCACCGCCGTCTTGATCGTCTGCTCCGTGCGGAACACCATGACGTTGGCGTCCATGGTCTCCTGCAGCTCCTTGCGGAGCTCGGCGACGCGCTCGTTGCCCGTGGCGCCGCGCAGGCGCTCGACCTGGGCGACGACGAGCTCCTCGGCGTTCTCCGGGAGTTCGATGAAATCGTTCTTCGCCGAGTACTCCGCAGCGGCGACGCCCGCGCGCTTGCCGAAGACGTTGATGTCCAGGAGCGAGTTGGTGCCGAGGCGGTTGGCGCCGTGCACCGACACGCAGGCCACCTCGCCCGCCGCGTACAGGCCCGGAACGACCGTGGTGTTGTCCGCGAGGACCTCACCCTGGACGTTCGTCGGGATGCCGCCCATGGCGTAGTGCGCGGTCGGCTGGATCGGGATCGGGTCCGTGTAGGGCTCGATGCCGAGGTACGTGCGCGCGAACTCCGTGATGTCCGGGAGCTTGGCGTCCAGCTGCTCCGGCGGGAGGTGCGTGAGGTCGAGGTAGACGTGGTCGCCCTCGGGACCGCAGCCGCGGCCCTCACGGATCTCCGTGTAGATGGAGCGCGAGACGACGTCACGTGACGCGAGGTCCTTCATGACCGGCGCGTACTTCTCCATGAAGCGCTCGCCGTCCTTGTTACGGAGGATGCCGCCCTCACCACGGGCGCCTTCCGTAAGAAGGATGCCCATGCGCCAGATGCCGGTCGGGTGGAACTGGAAGAACTCCATGTCCTCCAGCGGCAGGCCACGGCGGTAGCACGCCGCCTGGCCGTCACCCGTGAGCGTGTGCGCGTTCGACGTCACCTTGAAGAACTTGCCGGTGCCGCCCGACGCGTAGACCACGGACTTCGCCTGGAAGAGGTGGATCTCGCCGGTCGCCAGTTCGTAGGCGACGACGCCCGCGCTCTTCTTGACGCCGTCGACCTCCACGAGGAGCTGGTCGAGGACGTAGAACTCGTTGAAGAACTCCACGCCCTCCTTGATGCAGTTCTGGTACAGCGTCTGGAGGATCATGTGGCCGGTGCGGTCGCCCGAGTAGCAGGCACGGCGGACAGGAGCCTCGCCGTGGTTGCGGGAGTGACCGCCGAAACGGCGCTGGTCGATCTCACCCTTGGGCGTACGGCCGAACGGCAGGCCCATCTTCTCCAGGTCGAGGACCGCGTCGATGGCCTCCTTCGCCAGGATCTCGGCGGCGTCCTGGTCGACCAGGTAGTCGCCGCCCTTGATCGTGTCGAAGGTGTGCCACTCCCAGTTGTCCTCTTCCACGTTGGCGAGCGCCGCGGCCATGCCGCCCTGCGCCGCGCCCGTGTGGGAGCGAGTGGGGTAGAGCTTCGTCAGGACCGCGGTCCGGCTGCGCTTCGTCGACTCGATGGCCGCGCGCATGCCCGCGCCGCCGGCGCCGACGATGACAGTGTCGTACTTGTGAATCTTCACTGGGTTCGCCTCGGCTTTAGCGGATGTTCGGGTCGAAGGTGAAGATCACCAGCGTGCCCAGAAGGATGGTGAACACCGTGGCGGTGTACAGCAGGCCCTTGAGCCACAGGCGCGTGTTGGCGCGCTCCGCGTAGTCGTTGATGACCGTGCGCAGGCCGTTGGCCCCGTGCAGCATCGCGAGCCACAGCATCAGCAGGTCCCAGACCTGCCAGAACGGCGAGGCCCAGCGACCGGCGACGAAAGCGAAGCCGATCTTGCTCACGCCACCGTCGAGCACCAGCTGGATCAGCAGGTGGCCCAGGACCAGGACGACCAGGACGACGCCGGACAGGCGCATGAAGAGCCATGCGGCCATCTCGAAGTTGCCGCGGGTCGAGCGCGGGGTCTTGGAGGTGCGCTTGCGCGGGGCCTCGATGAGGGGGGCCGGGTTGTCGGCGTCGTAGAGCGAGGCGCCTTCGACGGGACCCACTCCGGACACTCCGGACTTCTCGAGCGTGGTGTCTGTGTCGGACATGTCTGGCGTCAGCTCCCGAAGACTTCGCGGACGGCGTGGCCGAGGACCGGGTAGAGCGCCCCGACCATCAGGACGACCCAGATGCCCACGACGGTCCAGAGCATCTGCTTCTGGAAGCGCGGGCCCTTCGACCAGAAGTCGACGGCGATGACACGCAGGCCGTTCAGGGCGTGGAAGAGGATGGCGGCGACCAGGCCGTACTCAAGGAGTGCGACGAGGGGCGTCTTGTAGGTGCTGACGACATCGTCGTACGCCTCCGGAGAGACGCGGACGAGAGCGGTGTCCAGCACATGCACGAACAGGAAGAAGAAGATGAGGACGCCGGTGACTCGGTGAGCCACCCAGGACCACATTCCTTCCCGGCCGCGGTACAGCGTTCCAGCCGGCACGGCAGAACCCTCCGGGAGCGGGGATTGGGGCCAGCCGGCTTGGGTGGTCGGACGGGCCCGGCCGGGTACGGTCCACCGGCCGCTCGTCATCGTATCGACGAGTTGTCGGTTCGTTCGCGCGGGGTAGCCAGGTGTGATCAAACAGGCAATCAAACAGCCACGTACGGGCTATTCAGGTCGTGCACCAGCCGGGTGAGTCGCCCGCGTGCGAGCTTCCTCAATTCCTCGGCCGCCAGGACCCTCTCTTCCTCCGGATCGCCCGCGAGCCGGCCCCTGATTCCGGCGAGCAGATGGTTCAGGGCCTGGGTCGGCGGGACGTCGTCCAGGCAGATCACGAAGACGTGACCGAAGCGGCTCTCGTACGCGGCGTGCGCGGCCCGCAGAGCGGTGTGGGCGGCGGTGTAAGTGCCCTGCCGGGGCAGCACGGGGCGCAGAGGTTCGCAGGCCAGAGCCTCGGCGAGGTCCGCGAGCGGGAGGTCGTACGCCGCTTCGTCGGACGCGGCGAGCAGGGCGTCCAGGTCGGGGTACGGCCGGTGGGCGACAAGGCGGCGGGCCCACAGATGGCTGCCGCAACAGGTGAGCAGCGCGGCTTCGGCCGCGCCGGGCTCAGCGTTGTTCAGCTGCTCGGGCGTGCTCTCGGGGTTGCTTGTCGAACGGTGCGGGGACAGCGGGGGCTCCTGGGCAGGGGGCATCGGAGAGGGAGAAGTGGGGGATTTTGTCGTCACGCTAGCGAGGTGTGGTGGCGGCTGTCGGACGGATGCGTGAATTTCACCCGGATGGGAGAGTTTCGCTTCGCGTTGTGGACGGGGTGGCCGCGGGCCCCGCTTTACCGTGGGCGGATGTTGGCTCTGACCGCTGATGTCCTCGGCGAACGCCCACCCGTCGGCCCCGCAGCGTATTGCCCCGCACAGGGCGGTAACCAGTGATGCCCGGCCGCATCGCCCTCGCCGCGGCGGGAGCCGTGGCCGCCGGGGCCGTCGCCCTGACCGTGGCCGTCTGGCCGGACGGGGACGGCGGGGACGGGGCGCCCTCGGCCGGCGCGTCGCCGCCCTCCCACAGCAAGTCCGCCGCCTCCCCGACCCCCTCGAAGTCGTACGCCCTGTCCAAAGCCCCTGCCACCATCCCCGCCGTACGCGAGCACACCGCGGCGCGCGGTCCCGGCTGGAAGCCGAAGGACGGCGGGCGTGTCGTCGTCGGTGACGACGACCTCGCCGACGAGGGCAAGCTGCTCGCCGGGGAGCTGAAGCTCGCGTACGCCGGTGACGCCGAGCCGCGCAAGGGCGACGTGGAGCTCGCGCTCACGCCGGAGAAGGCCGACGCGTCCGAGGGGAGGGACGAGTCGTACACCCTCTCCGTGAAGGGGCAGCGGGTGAAGATCAGCGCCCCTGCCGAAGCGGGCGTCTTCTACGGGACGCGCACCCTGAAGCAGGAGGTGCGCGGCGACCGGACCGCGCCCGAAGGCGTCGTACGCGACCGTCCCGCCAAGCCCCGGCGCGGATTCATGATCGACATCGCGCGCAAGCACTTCGACGCGGAGTGGATCGAGGACCGCGTCCGGGAGCTCGGCGACCTCAAGTACAACGAGCTCGGCCTGCACTTCTCCGACGACCAGGCCTTCCGTATCGAGTCGAAGTCGCACCCCGAGATCGTCTCGCGCGACCACCTCAGCAAGGCGCAGGTCCGCCGCATCCTCAAGCTCGCGGCGAGCCGCCACATCACCGTCGTGCCCGAGATCGACTCGCCGGGCCACCTCGGCACGGTCATCGCAGCGCACCCCTCGCTCCAGCTCCGCGACACCCGTGGCGTCGCCGCGCGCGGCGCGGTCGACATCTCCAAGCCGCAGGCCGCGGAGATCGTCGACGACCTCCTGGAGGAGTACGCGGACCTCTTCCCCGGCCGCTACTGGCATCTGGGCGCCGACGAGTACCAAGCCCTCACGGTCGACAACCCGGAGGCCAGCTACCCGCAGCTGGCCGCCGCCGCCCGCGAGAAGTACGGGTCCGACGCCCGCGTCCAGGACCTGGCGACCGGCTGGCTCAACGACCGTGCCGAGACCATGCGCCCCTACGAGCGCGGGCTCAGGGCCTGGAACGACGGGTTCTTCCCCGGCGGTGTGGAGAAGGCCGACGACGATCTCGAAGTCGCGTACTGGACGGGCAAGGAGATCGGGGCGAGGGAGCCGGTCGAGTATCTGAAGGAGGGCCGGAAGGTCATCAACTACAACGACGAGTACCTCTACTACGTCCTCGGCCAGCCCAACACCTTCCGCTACCCCACCGGGCAGCGGATCTACGAGCAGTGGACCCCGCTGGTGATCCGCGGGACGAAGCCGGTGAACGCGAAGTACGACGACCAGATCCTCGGCGGCACCTTCGCCGTCTGGTGCGACCTCGCCGGTTCGCAGACGCAGGAGCAGGTGGCCAAGGGGGTCCGGATGCCGCTGCGGGCGACGGTCCAGAAGCTGTGGGACGCACGCAAACCGGGTCTGTCCTGGGGAGAATTCGTGAAGCTGGCCGACCAGGTGGGATAAGTTCCGGAGGCCGCCGACGCCCTGGGGAGGGACGTGGGCGGCCTCTGTCGTCCTGTCCGTTGTCTTGTTCCGGCGTCTTGCCGGTGTCTTGTCCCGGTGAACCCGTGGGGGGTTGCTCAGCCATGCTGTGCACGCAATGTCAGTTCAATACCGCGACCACAGCGGACGGCCTCTGCGGCATCTGCGTCTCGGCGGCCGCACACGCGCAGCCCGCGCCCGCGCCTCGCCCCGGGTACGCGTCCAACGGGAGCTTTGCCTACCTCCGCTCGCCGGTCGCACTCGCCCGGGCGACCGTCGCGCTGCTCGTCGGCGTCATCGCCGCCGACCTGTACTCGCTGTGGGCGGGCACGGTCGTCCAGGGCGTGATGGACGACCTGATGAGCCTGGACCGCGGGGTGGGCTACGGGGTGGTGGGCGGCGGAACGGATCTGGTGCGGGAGGCCGAGCGGGCCGACACGCTGTACAGCGTCTCCGGCTGGCTGCAGACCGCCGCGCTCGTGGCCACCTGCGTCGTTTTCCTCTGCTGGTTCTACCGCGTCCGCGTGAACGCCGAGGTGTTCGAGCCGCACATCCACAGCAAGACCCGCGGCTGGACGGTGGGCAGCTGGTTCGTGCCCGTCGTGAACCTGTGGTTCCCGCGGCGGATCGCGTTGGACATCTGGGACGCGAGCGGCGACCGCTCCGTGGCCCTTGACCGCACGATGACCCTCGGCGACGCGTCGGCGCGCGCCACGCACCCGCTCGTCAACGGCTGGTGGACGCTGTGGGTGGCGAGCCTTGTCGTCGGGCGGTGGGCGTCGTCGGGGTACTGGGCCGCGGAGGAGGCCGACGAGATCGACGCGGCGATCTCCCGGATGATGCTCGCGGACGTCCTGGACATCGCGGCCGCGGTGATGGCGATCCTCTTCGTACGCCGCCTGACGCGGATGCAGGACGCGAAGGCGAGGTCCACTCCGACTGAGGGGTTCGGCCTGACGGGTTCTGCCTGACGGGTTCGGCCTGACGGGTTCGGCCCGAGAGGTTCCGTCTGAGAGGTCCGCGAGATCCGTTTTCGGCTTTTTGCTGGCGAACTTGCTTACGTCTGTGGTGTATTCGCCCAAAGCCGACCGAAGCCGTACACGGGGAGACGCGAGCATGGGCTACTGGGGTTACTACGTCGTGGGCAGGAGCGAGCGGCCGCTCGTGGAGCTCGCGGCGGTGGCGGGGGTGCGGGACGAGCTCAGCCTCCTCGTGCAGCGCGACGACGGCTGGCAGGTGTGGGAGGTGCCGGGCGGCGACGGCGCGCGTGACGTCGGCAACATGAACACCCTCGCCCTGGAGACAGGTTCGCCCGCCCTCTTCGGCTACGTCATGGACAGCGACTGCGTGGTCGTCGAGGCGGCCGCCCCGGAGAGCGGCGCGTGGAGCACCTGCCTGGCCCGCGAGGCGATGACCGGATACCTCGGCGACGACGGCCTGAGCCTGGACGACTACTTCCTGGAGCCGCGCGACGCGGCGGACCGGGCGGTGACGTGGGCGGCGGAGTCGGGCAGGACGGTGGGAGCGGGGCCGCTCCTTGACGTGCTGAACGCCTCGGCGGAGCCGTCCGCCGAGGAGCTCTTCTTCCGCTTCCTCGACCGGCTCGGCGTGGTGCCGCAGTGACGTTCCTGGGGGACCGAACGCAGAAGGGGACGAGCACTGTCCGCAACGGGAGGCGTACACCATGGGTGGCCCGAGTCTGGTCGAGCTGATGGCCGAAGCCGACGAGAGGGGTCTGGCGGCGAGCGGGCTCGCCTGCCTCGACCGCTGCGTACCGCTTCTCGGCGGCGGCGGCGGTGACGACGTGCTGCGCCCGCTGTGGGCGAGTCTCGCTGAGGGCAGGGCCTGGGACGTGGCGCTCGCCGATGCGCGGATGACGCTGGGGGGCGCGGACGTCCTGGAGGACTCCTCCGCGGACGAGGCCATCACCCTCGCCTACCGCATGCTCGGCGCCGTGCCCTCCACGCGGTCCGCCGCCGAGCTGCGGGAGTGGGCCGACGCCTGCTCCGTCGCCGCGCTGCAGATCCACCGGCTGCTCGACACCGCCCTTGACGGCGGTGCCAGGCCGTTGCCCGTGAGTGCGAGGCGTGAGGGGCGTACGGAGGGGATGTCACCGCTGGTCGCCGCCGAGTTGCGGCGCCAGGTGCGCATCCTGGAGCTGCTCGCCAACCAGGGCGCGGGCGCCGGGGGGCTTCGGCAGGCGTTTGACGTGTCCACCGAGGGGCGGCGTGTCCTGCGGGCCGTGGTCTCGCGCCGGGAGCGGGGTTCGCGGGTCTAGCGGGGTTCGCGCCTAGCGGCCCGCGGTCGGTGTGGGCGGAGAGCGAAATGCGCGGGCCGTTGCAGTGCGACGGCCCGCGCATTTATGTGGTGCGGCGGAGGGTTACGGCGTCAGGGTCTGGCCCAGGTGCGCTCCCGCCGGAGTGCCCAGCTGCGTACGGCCGTAGTAGGCCCCGCCCGTCGTCGAGACGCCGGACGCGCCGCTGTCCAGCTGGAGGATCGTGCCGTTGCCCTCGTCCTCGCCGTCCACGCCGATGGCGAGGTCCGCGCGGCCGAAGCCCGACAGGTCCGCGAGCATGACCGAGGAGCCAAGACGGTCCGCGGACTCCGTGGAGCCCGTGATGCCCTCCGTGTCCTGGCTGAACGCCTGCGCGCCCGTGCCCGTCAGGCCCGACGACGTGCCCTTCAGGAGGAGTGACGTGCCCGCGTCCTGCTTCGACTTGCCGTCACGCGTGATGTCCTCGTTCGGGGCTCCCGCCAGGACGTCCGCGTAACCGTCCAGGTTGAAGTCGCCCGCCGAGACCGACCAGCCCATCGCGTCGCCCGACTCGGCGGCTCCCGGGACTCCGGACGTGTCCTGGTGGACCGTCTTCATGCCGGTGGTCGTGAAGCCCGTGGACGTGCCCGGGACCACGGTCACCTGGCCGCCCGCGAAGGCCTTGGACTCGGCCGTGTACGGCTGGCCTATGACCAGGTCGTCGTAGCCGTTGCCGTTCACATCGCCCACGGCAAGGGAACGGCCGCCCTTGACCGAGAGCGAACCGACCCTGCTCAGGCCCGATTTGGTGCCCTTGAACCACTGGACGCGGCCGATCCCCGACTGGTCGCGGTAGTTCAGGGCCACGTCCGCGTAGCCGTCACGGTTGAAGTCGCCGGACGCGGCATCGGCGTACGAGATGGCCGTGTCGCCCGACGTCAGGGTGCCGCCCACCTCGTTGCCCGACTTGAAACGAGCCGCCCATGTGCCGCCGGTGCCGGTGGACGCCGCGAAGACGTCCGCCTTGCCGTCCGCGTTGAAGTCGCCGACCGCCACGGCCGAGCCGAACTTGGCGCCCGGGTAGTGGAAGTCGTCCGCCAGCTGCATGTCCGTGCCGGTGGTGAAGTCCGGGCCGTAGAGCATCGTGACCGCGCCGCGGTCCTTGTTCGTGGTGTCGTCCTCGCCGGGGGCGCCGATCGCCAGGTCCGCGTAACCGTCGCCGTTGATGTCGCCCCAGGCCGTGGCCGCCGCCCAGTTGTCGCCCGCCTCGGAGGCGCCGGGGACGCCGGGGCTCGACTGGGTGAGGGTCTTCTTCGAACCGCTCACCGGGCCGTCGAGGCCGCCGGGGACGACCGTCAGGCTGCCCACGCCGCCCGACGCCTTGGGCGTGCCCGCCACCAGGTCCGTGATGCCGTCGCGGTTGAAGTCGGACGTGGGGATGGCCGAGTTGCGGGCCGCGCTCGACGCGTAGCGGCGTATCTCACCGAGCTTGGAGTACAGGTTCTTGCCGGGGCACGCCGTCGCGAAGCCGTCCCGGTGGCCCGAGACCGTGTTGAGGGAGGGAGTGTCGCCCTTCTTCCACACGCCCGTGTCGTCGGCCGCCGTCAGCGTGACCTTGCCCGAAGGGTTGCCCTCGTACTGGCCGAGCTTCCAGGCCGCGACGCGGGAGACCGACTGGAGGGCGGCGCGGGTCGGCTTGCCCGCCTTCTTGTACGTCTCGCCCGTGGCCGGGGACTCGTTGCCCTCGAAGTCGCCGAGTACCGCGATGCCCGTGGAATCGCCGTTGAAGCCGTACGTGTGCGCGCCGCGCACCGGCAGATCGGTGCCGCCGCCGCGGCCCTCGAAGATCTGGCCGCACTTGTCCACGAGGAAGTTGTAGCCGAGGTCGTTCCAGCCCTCGGTCTCCACGTGGTACGTCATGATGCCGCGGACCAGGGCCGTCGACTGGGCGCAGCTGTAGTCGTTCGTGCCGACCGTGTGGTGGACGAAGACCGCCTTGACCTTGTCTATGTACTCCGGCGGGTCCTTGACCTGCGACTCGTCGGCGCCCCAGGCGACCCTGCTGATGACGGGCGGCTTGGTGACCGTGGACGGCGGAGCCGTCGGAACCGCGGGCTCCGGGGGCTCTGTGGACTCCGCGGGCTCTGTGGGCTCTGAGGGCTCCGCGGGCTCTGAGGTCTCCGCGGGATCGCTCGGCTCGGGGTCCGTCGGGGCCGGTGGTTCGGTCTCATCGGCCGCGAACGCCACCGGTGTCATCGCCGAACCGTCGAGCGCCGGGTTCTTCGCCTCCTTGGACGTCACACCCGGGTCCACGAGGTTGACCTCAAGTCCCTTCGGCAGCACGTCACTTGAGGTGCCGTCCGCCGCGACCACGCGGACCTCCACGCCGTCCGACGGGCCGACCCACAACGGCTCGGACGCGGCACGCATGCCCGCCTCGGCCTTCTCGGGCGGATGCAGCTCCAGGTCCAGGTTCTGCCAGCCGGTCCACTTGTCGCTCTCGATGGCGCGCGTACGGACCTGAGCCGTGCCCTCAAGCTCCTTCGTGACGCCGGTCCACGAGACGCCGAGCAGCGAGAACTGCTCCGTCGACGTGCGCGGCAGCTCCCGCTCCTTGGCGCCGTCGGCCTTGAGCGCGATGTCGTGCACGCTCACCGGGCGCTTGCCGCGTGAGGCATCGCCCGGCTGATCGCCGGTCGCGGGATCCGCCATCGCGTACGTGACGGCCCCCGCGCCGCCAAGGACGACGGCCCCGATCGTCAGCCACGCCCTGCGCTTGAGACTCAGCGGTCTGTACGCGTGCGAGCTTCGCGCTGATTCGCGCGGTTTGCGCGGGCTCAAATGCCCCACCCCTTAGCGGAATTGCCGGTTGGCCGAGTTGGCCGAAGCGAGAGCGTACGACTGCCCGAAGGATCAAAGGGTTGTACGTGGGTGAGTGAAATGTGACGTGACGTATCCCGCACCCCGGGGGTGTGACAGGTGGACAGAGCATTGCGCTGGGTCACCTGACAGCTGTGAACGAGGAGCGTGGGTGGGGACTGTGGGGTCTGTGGGTTTTGTGGTGGGGAAGAGACGCCGGTGGGTGCGGGGGGTTGCCTGCCTTCTCGTGATGGGGGCGCTCGCGTCCTGCGGTGGGGAAGGGAAGGTGTACGAGGGTCTGGTCGAACGGACGCCGGCGGAACCGGCGAAGCCAGCCGACGAGGTGCGGGGCGAGCGGCTCTCCGGGGAGGCCATGGAGCTGCTCAAGAACGCCGACACCTTGCGCCTCAGCGCCGAGATCACCGGCCCCGGCAAGCATCAGAAGATCTCTGTGCACATGGACCGTCACAACAAATGCACGGGGACGTTCGAAGACGGGCCCGCCAAGAGCGGCGACATCCTCATGGTCAGCGCCAAAGAGGCCTACTTCCGGTTCTCGGACGAGGCGCTCGCAGCGATGCGTGCCGCCGGTGAGGCGAGCGGCCGCCCGGAGGCCGCGGCCACGGCCAGGGAGCGTACGGCGCTCGCGCGCGGCAAGTACATGAGGATCCCGACGGAGCGCCGGGCGCCGGGCGGGGCCTCGCCTACGCAGATGTGCGATCTGGGCACGGCGCTCGGCGACCTTGACGGCGGCTCGCTCACCGATCTGAGCGGGACGCGGGCGCTGCCGGAGCGGCAGTGGCACGGGCGGCGGGTGACGCCGCTCGAAGAGAAGGGCGGCGGAGAGGACATGACCGTTTACCTGGCGACGGGCGACAAGCCGTACCTCGTCGGCATGACGCAGACGAAGGACGGCGTCCACATGGACATGCAGATGTCCGACTACGACAAGCCGGTCGTCGCGCGGGCCCCCGACCCGTCCTTGGTCCTCGACCTCGAAGCGATCGGCATGGGCGGCGGCTCCCTGTTCGAGGTCTGAGGCCTCTTCCGAGCTCTGAGGGGACTCTGAGGACCATCCGGGCCTGTGACATTTCTGTGAGCCGTGGCGCAGCTCAGCGTGGGGGCATGGACACGGTGAGCTGTGCCGCATCGGTACGGATGGGAAAGCGTGGGTCGAGGAGGGGAAACCCGTCGAGCGCAGGCGGGGGACGAGGAGCTGGGCGCCGCGGTCGCGCGGGCGCAGGAGGGTGACGAGTCGGCTTTCGCGGTCGCGTACCGCCTGGTGCAGCCGGGGCTCGTCGGCTACCTGCGGGGCCTGGTCGGGCACGACGGCGAGATCGCCGAGGACGTCGCCGCCGAGGCCTGGCTGGAGATCGCCCGCGATCTGGGGCGGTTCCGCGGCGACGGCGAGGGGTTCCGCGGCTGGACGGCGACCATCGCGCGCCACCGGGCCCTCGACCATCTGCGGCGCCAGAAGGTCAGGCCGCGCCCGTCCGCCCTTGAGCAGGACATGCTCGAACTCCCCGGACCGCACAGCACGTCGGAGCAAGCGCTCGAATTGATCTCCACGGAGGAGGCCCTCGCGCTGATCGCGAAGCTGCCGCACGACCAGGCGGAGGCGGTGCTGCTGCGAGTCGTCGTCGGCCTGGACGCCCCGGCGGCGGCACGGGTGCTCGGCAAACGCCCCGGGGCGGTGCGTACCGCCGCCTACCGGGGTCTCAAGCGGCTCGCCGAGCGGTTGGGCGATACCCGGGGTGTGACGGATGACGGCCCCGGTCCGCTTGGAGAGTCGAGATGACCGGGGAGTCAGGATGGACGTGAACGAGCGCGTGGACGCTCTGCTCGGCGAGGCGGTGCGTTCCGTCGCCGTCGACGCCGAGGCACAGCGCCGTGCGGTCGCCGCGTTCCGCTCCGCGCGGGACGAGGGCATCCACCGTGCACGCACCCGACGCCGCGACGACTGGCGCCCCCGCCTACGACGCAGCGCACTGGGCTCGCTGCGAGCAGCGGCGGGCACAATCCTGACGAGCGCACTCCTGAGCAGAACCGAGGGCCGAAAGGCAGCACCCCAAAGGGCCGCGCCCCCCGCAGACTGAGAACCGAAGATCAGCGCCGCCAAAGGGGCGCGAGGAACGGCGCGCTCAACCACAGAGCACCCGCAGAGCAAGAACCGAAGACCAGCGCCCCAAAGGGGTGCGAGGAACGGCGCGCCCAGCCACAGCCCACCCGCAGGGACACCGCACCCGCAGGGACAGCCCACCCGCAGAAGAAGAGAAGAGCGGCGGCACCAAGACCCACAGCCAGGCCCCGCCAAGGTGAGCGGCCGGGGTCGCCACCCCCCACAGGAGAGACCCCGGCCGTCACACGGCACGGACCGCGTGCGGCCCGTATTCCCTTCAGCGCCGCGCGTGCGTTTTCTGTCACACCGCGTTCTGTCACGCGCTAGTTGCGCGTTGTACCAAACATGGACGTGAGCCCACTTCAGCCCGTAGCGTGCTGCTTCGCGCCAGGCTCTGCGGGGGCATGACCGCAACCGGTGTAGGCGCATAGGGAGAAGTTGTGCTGGGGGACGACGCGGAACTGACCGCCGCGGTGCTTGCGGCGCAGGACGGGAACGAGACCGCGTTCCGGACTGTGTACCGCGCCGTGCACCCGCGGCTGCTGGGCTACGTGCGGACGCTGGTCGGAGACCCGGACGCGGAGGACGTCGCGTCCGAGGCCTGGCTGCAGATAGCCCGTGACCTGGACCGTTTCAGCGGCGACGCCGACCGGTTCCGCGGCTGGGCCGCGCGCATAGCGCGCAACCGGGCGCTCGACCACATACGCATGCGGGGCCGCCGCCCGGCGATAGGCGGCGACGAGACCGAGCTCACCGGAAAGCCGGGTGACGCGGACACCGCGGGCGAGGCGATCGAGTCCCTCGCCACCGGCGACGCCCTCGCCCTGATAGCCCAGCTCCCGCAGGACCAGGCGGAAGCCGTCGTGCTCCGGGTGGTCGTCGGCCTGGACGCCAAGAGTGCTGCCCAGACCCTCGGCAAGCGCCCCGGCGCGGTCCGTACCGCCGCGCACCGGGGCCTGAAGCGGCTCGCGGAACTGCTCGGCGCGGACGACCCGCCCAGCGAGGGCGCGCTCGACGCCGTACCGCCTCAGAGGGAGCGGCGAGGGCACCCGGTGTCACCTGCAAGTGTGACGCATTCGCGTGTCCGGGCGCAGAAGGACATGTGATGGCCGACGAGGAGTACAGGTGGCTGGACCGCGACGCGGCGGAGCGTTTGCTGAGCGGTGAGCCCATCGACGGCGCCGACCATCACACGCAGGAGCAGGCCGCACGACTGGCCAAGGCCCTCGCCGCGCTGGCAGCGGACGACCGCGCAGGCTCTGTCGTACCCGCCGACATTTCTGCCGAACTCCCTGGTGAAGCAGCCGCGCTTGCCGCGTTCCGGGAGGCTCGCGGCCCTGAGACACGGGCGACGTCTACGCGCGTGGGAGCGGGCGAGACGGTGCATATCGGGCGCCAGGCCGAGTCGCCGCGCCCCGCACCCTGGGCCCGCCCCATTCGCTACGGCCTCGCCGCCGTCCTCGCCGGCTGCATGATCGGCGGGGTCGCCGTGGCAGCGGGCACGGGCGTGCTCCCCTCGCCGTTCGGTCACCGGGACACGCCGGGCCCCGCGGCCTCCGCCTCGTCCGTCGCCTCGCCCGAACCGCTCGCGTCCCCGCCCAGTGATGCGAGCAGCTCCCCGGACGTGGAGCCCGACGACGTGACCACAAGCCCGGAAGGCCCATCGAGCGAACCCGGCACCAGCGCGCCGCCGCCGGACACCGAGAAATCCGAGGGCGCTTCCAAGGGCGGCGCGGACACCACGAAGCCAGGATCGGGCGACCCGCAGCACAAGGACGAGGCCAAGGGCTGGTACCGCAAGGTGGTCGTCGCCTGCCGTGACTACCGCAGCGGAAAGCTCCAGGGCGAGAAGAGGCGCCGTCTTGAGGAAGCCGCCAAGGGATCCCAGCGGGTGACCGAGTTCTGCGGCCGCGTCCTGTACGGATCGGGCAGCGACCGCGAGCACAACGGCGGAGGCGGCTACGGCGGCAACGCCGGCAGTGGCAGTGGCGGCAATGACGACGACGGCGACAACGACGGCGACAGCGGCGACGGCGACGGATCGAACGGCGGCGGCAACGACCACTGGGGCAACGGCGGAGGCACCCTCGTCCCGCCGGTGGACGCCCCTTCGGTGCCGCACCCGGCACCCCCTGCCTCCCCCACTCCCACCGGCTCGTACAGCGCGCAGCCCGCACTCCCGGGCAACGCGTCCTAGCCGGTCACGGCCTGTCCTGGCTGGGTGTGACGTTTTTTGAAGCAGCGACGCAGTAAGAAGTGAGCCGACTGGTCATCGGCCCGCGCACGAGCCAGGGGTTCCCCCCGTACCTTTGGCTCCGTGCCACCAGCGTGGGCGGGAGACGTTCCCCCGATCCCGCCCACGCTGATTAATCTCCGCGCGGATCACTTGTAGACGCGGATCACTTGTAGACGACGACCTTGTCGCCCTTCTCGACCGCCGCGAACAGGCTCGCGATCTTCTTCTTGTCCCGTACGTTCACGCAGCCGTGCGAAGCGCCGTTGTAGCCGGTCGCCGCGAAGTCCGACGAGAAGTGCACGGCCTGCCCGCCGCTGAAGAACAACGCGTACGGCATGGCGGTGTCGTACAGCGTCGAGACGTGGTGCCGGGACTTCCAGTAGACGGTGAACGTGCCGTCGCGGGTGGGCGTGTACTGCGAGCCGAAGCGCACGTCCATCGTCGACACGGCCTTGCCGTCGACCATCCAGGTCAGCGTGCGGCTCTCCTTGCTGATGCACAGGACGCGGCCGGTCAGGCAGCGCTTGTCGGGCTTCGACGCCGGGATGCCGCCCCCGGAGTAGAGCTGGTACTTCGTCGGCTCGCGCGTCATGGCGACCAGCTTCTGCCAGGTGACCGTGTCCGTCGTGCCCGTGCTCGGCAGGCCGCGCTTGTCCTGGAACCCCCTGACCGCGTTGGTCGTGGACGACCCGTACGTCCCCGAGGGGTCCTCGAAGAGCCAGGCGATCTGCCGGAGCCGGGCCTGTAGTTCCCGCACCTGGTCGCCGCGCTGCCCGGGAGCGAGGAAGGTCTTCGGGGCAGGCGTCGGGGTCGGTACCGGGGTCGGCGTCCCCTCGGGAGTCTCCCCGGACCGCTCCCCGGATTTCTCGTCGGGCTTCTCTTCCGTCCCGGACGGCGTATCAGAGCCGCCCGGATCCGTCTTCGTGGGAGAGATCCGGACCGGTTGCGCCTTGCCGTCCGAGTCGACGGGCTGCGCCTTGCACCCGCCGACGCCGACCAGGGCGACCGTGACCACGGCCCCCACGGCTATCGCACCTCTGCGCACAACGACCCCCGCCATCGCTCGACTGCTCGAAAGACCCGCTGAGAATCTTCCCCGCGAGTGACCACCCCTGAACGTTGCCCCATGCTGGAGGAGGACCGCTACACCAAAGAAGTAACGGAGAAGGATCTCTGGCAGGAGGCACAGAGCGATGGCGCGTGCGCGAGAGTCGGAGTCCGGACTGCCCGTCGAGCCCGTGTACGGCCCTGAGGCCCTCGACGGCTGGGATCCCGGGACGAAACTGGGAGACCCCGGCGCGTATCCCTACACGCGCGGCGTCTACCCCTCGATGTACACAGGGCGCCCCTGGACGATGCGCCAGTACGCGGGCTTCGGCACGGCCGTCGAGTCCAACGCCCGCTACAAGCAACTGATCGCCAACGGCACGACCGGTCTGTCGGTCGCCTTCGACCTGCCCACGCAGATGGGCCACGACTCGGACGCCCCGATCGCCAGTGGTGAGGTCGGCAAGGTCGGGGTCGCGATCGACTCGATCGACGACATGCGCATCCTGTTCGGCGGCATCCCGCTGGACAAGGTGTCGACGTCGATGACGATCAACGCCCCCGCCGCCCTGCTGCTCCTGATGTACCAACTGGTCGGCGAGGAACAGGGAGTCGACGCGGGCGAGCTGACGGGCACGATCCAGAACGACGTCCTGAAGGAGTACATCGCGCGCGGGACGTACATCTTCCCGCCCAAGCCCTCGCTGCGCCTGATCGCGGACATCTTCAAGTACTGCCGGGCCGAGATCCCGAAGTGGAACACCATCTCCATCTCCGGCTATCACATGGCGGAGGCGGGTGCGACGCCCGCGCAGGAGATCGCCTTCACCCTCGCCGACGGCATCGAGTACGTCCGCACGGCGGTCGCGGCGGGCATGGACGTGGACGACTTCGCGCCCCGCCTGTCCTTCTTCTTCGTGGCGCGTACGACGCTCCTGGAGGAGGTCGCCAAGTTCCGTGCCGCGCGCAGGATCTGGGCCCGCGTGATGCGCGACGAGTTCGGCGCCCGGAACCCCAAGTCGCTGATGCTGCGCTTCCACACGCAGACGGCCGGGGTCCAGCTGACCGCCCAGCAGCCCGAGGTGAACCTCGTCCGGGTCGCGGTCCAGGGCCTGGGCGCGGTGCTCGGCGGCACCCAGTCCCTGCACACGAACTCCTTCGACGAGGCGATCGCGCTGCCGACCGACAAGAGCGCGCGCCTGGCCCTGCGCACCCAGCAGGTCCTCGCGTACGAGACGGACGTGACCGCCACGGTCGACCCCTTTGCCGGGTCGTACGTCGTCGAGAAGATGACGGACGACATCGAGGCCGCGATCCTCGGACTGATGGAGCGCGTCGAGGACATGGGCGGCGCGGTGGCCGCCATCGAGAACGGCTTCCAGAAGGCGGAGATCGAGCGATCCGCCTACCGCATCGCCCAGGAGACCGACTCCGGCGAGCGCGTCGTGGTCGGCGTCAACCGCTACCAGCTGGACGAGGAAGAGCCCTACGAACCCCTCCGCGTCGACCCCGCCATCGAGGCCCAGCAGGCGGCCCGCCTCGCGAAGCTGCGGCAGGAGCGCGACCAGGCCGTCGTGGACGCGGCGCTCTCGTCGCTCAAGGAGGCGGCGAAGGGCGACGCCAACGTCCTGCACCCGATGAAGGACGCGCTGCGGGCGCGGGCGACGGTGGGCGAGGTGTGCGACGCGCTGCGGGAGGTGTGGGGGGCGTACGTGCCGACGGACGCGTTCTGACGTCGACTTGCCCGAGGCCGGGGGTGTCCGCTTGGCGGACGCCGCGTCCGCTATGTCGTACGCGCGTGCGAGACTCCGCCCATGCTGGGTGTCACCGATCTTCCGACCTATCTCGCGGGCCTCGCCCTGATCATTCTCCTTCCGGGGCCGAACTCGCTGTACGTGATCTCTGTCGCCGCGCGCCGCGGCGTACGCACCGGCTATACGGCTGCCGCGGGAGTCTGGTGCGGTGACACCGTCCTGATGACGCTTTCGGCCGCCGGTGTCGCCTCGCTCCTGCAGGGCAACGCCGTGCTGTTCGGGATCGTGAAGTACGCCGGTGCCGGATATCTGACCTGGCTCGCGGTGGGGATGCTGCGGACCGCGTGGGGGATGTGGCGCACACGGCGTGAGCAGGGCGTCGAGCAGGGGGAGAGCAGCCCGGACGACTCGGGGGAGCGGCCGTTCCGCAGGGCCTTGGTGATCAGCCTGCTCAATCCGAAGGCCATCCTCTTCTTCATCGCCTTCTTCGTGCAGTTCGTCGACCCGGGGTACGCCTATCCCGCGCTCTCCTTCCTCGTGCTCGGCGTCCTCGCCCAGGTGGCGAGCGTCCTCTACCTCACCGCGCTGATATTCGGCGGCACCAAGCTGTCCGCCGCCTTCCGCCGCCGCAAGCGGCTCTCGGCGGGAGCCACATCGGCGGCGGGCGCGCTGTTCCTGGGGTTCGCGGCGAAGCTCTCGCTCGCCGGTGGCTGAGCAGTACAGAGAACGGGCCGGGGCCCGGCTCAGTGGTGCCAGGCCGCGCCTCCCACGTTGTGGATCATGCGCTGGAGCACCTTGAGGGTGCGGATGTACTCCTCGTCCGAGATGCCCTCTTGGATCTCCGCGCGGGTCTTCTGCTGGCGCACGGCGGTGTCGTCCCGGAGCCCCCGGCCTTCGTCGGTGATGCGGAGGCGGCCATCGATGTCCTCGGTGAGCAGGGCGCGGTCGTGCAGGGCGCTGATGTCGTGGTGCAGGGCCCCGTCGCCGATGTTCAGGTAGCCGCGCAGGGTGGCCACCACGGCTGCCTTGTCGCGGCCGCCGTCGGCGGCGATCTGGTTCAGGATCCACCACTGCGGCTGGGTGAGGCCGGACTCGGCGAGCATGGTGCGGATGTGGTGGACGACGGATTCGCCCGCGGCCGATGCCCAGTAGCCGATGGGCTGGTCGATGAGGTCTTCGTCGCTGTGGGAGTACGTGAAAGTGTCCATGCCCAGAACGTAGAACCTCAAGCTTGATTGAGGTCAACTGCCCTGACTGATGAGCCTGAAGTAGTCCGCAAGGCCCGTCGCGCCGTGGCCCGCCCAGCCGACGTACCCGTCGGGGCGGATCAGGAAGAGACCGTCGCCGTAGGGCGGGTAGGAGTTGATGCGGTGTACGTGCGTCAACTCCTGTTCCACTGACGGGAGTTCCGTATCCGTGCCGACCGCGAGCAGCGTGAAGTGCGGGCCCCTGAACACGTCGAACAGCCTTCCCCCTTCGGCGTTCGGACCGTCCGGCGCGCGATCCCCCGCCCGCAGCGCCTCCTCCGCCAGGTCCGTACGGGTCTCCACCGCCAGGGGGCTTTCCCGGTAGCCGAGGCCCAGCTGACGCGTCGCGCCCCCGCGCCGCTCCTCGCCCCGGTGGATGCGGGTGGAAAGGCCCAGCATCTGTGCGGCGTTGGGGAGCCGCTCGGCCTCGTACGTGTCGAGGAGTGCCTCCGGCGCGCCGCCCCGCAGGACCGCGCCCAGCTTCCAGCCCAGGTTGTACGCGTCCTGCACGCTGGTGTTCAGGCCCTGCCCGCCCGCCGGTGAGTGCACGTGCGCCGCGTCCCCGGCCAGGAACACGCGGCCGTCGCGGAACCGGTCCGCCATCGCCGCGCGCGGCCGGAAGTCGGAGGCCCAGCGCACCTCGGTCACCGCGTCGGCGGCGAGATGCGTACGGGCGGCGACGACCTTGCGTACGCCTTCGAGCGAGGTGTCGGGCTCGGTCCCGTCCGTGAACTGCGCCGTCAGCTGGAAGTCCGGAGTGCCCGCCAGCGGGCAGATCGCCAGGAAGCCCCCGCCCTCGGAAGTGGGCGGGAACATGTGCCAGTTGTCGCGGTCCAGGGCGGGGATGCGGACGTCGGCGACCAGGACCGGGTTCGGGTCGACGGTCTCGCCCGTCATGCCGATGCCGAGCGCCGCGCGCACGGTCGAGCGCCCGCCGTCGGCGGCCACGGCGTACGCGGCACGGACGGTGCGGCCGTCCGCGAGCCGGGCGGTGACCCCCTCCTCGTCCTGGGCGAGGTCGGCGAGACCGGCGCCGAACAGGACGTCGTCGCCGCCGAGTTCCTTGAGCCGGGCGTACAGGATCTCCTGTGTACGCCACTGGGGGAGCATCAGCGGCCGGTTGTACGGGGCGTCCTCCGTCAGCTCCTGCTCGTCGAACATCCGGTGTTCGCCCTGCCGCTCGCCGCCCTGCCAGACCATGCCGACCGGGTAGGTGCCGCCCGCCGCTTCGGCCGCCGCGATGACCCCGAGGTCGTCGAAGACCTCCTGGGTGCGGGGCTGGATGCCCTTGCCCCGGGATCCGGGGAAGAGGGCGTCGGCCCGCTCCACGACCAGGGCGCGCACCCCGCGCCGGGCGAGGTCGCAGGCGAGGGTCAGGCCGGTGGGGCCCGCGCCCACGATCAGTACGTCCGTCATGAGGGCGCCCGTCACGGACGCGCTGTCCTTAACGCTGTTAAGTTCCATGCTCGGAGCCTGCACTTAACGGTGTTAAATTGTCAAGGTGGCTACGACACCCCTGGACCGCACCCGCGTGGCGCGCGCCGCCCTGAAGCTCCTGAACGAGACGGGCCTCGACGGCCTCTCCCTGCGCGCCATCGCCAAGGAGCTGGACGTCAAGGCGCCCGCTCTGTACTGGCATTTCAAGGACAAGCAGGCGCTGCTCGACGAGATGGCGACGGAGATGATGCGCCGCATGAACGAGGAGCTCGCGGCGGGCGCGGGCCCTGACACCGACTGGCAGAGCGCCCTCACCGCCGCACTGCGGGGTCTGCGGCGCCATCTCTTGATGTACCGCGACGGCGCGAAGGTCTACAGCGGCACGCACTTCACCGACCTGTCGTACGCCGCCCCCATGGAGGCCCACCTGCGCACGCTCACCGGCGGGGGCTTCACGCCGGGCGGGGCGGCCCGTGCCTGGTTCACCGCGTACAGCTACACGATCGGGTACGTGACCGAGGAGCAGTCCATGGGCCCCGACCCGGTGAAGGAGGAGGGCGGCTACGACCTGGCGGCCCGCGCGGAGCGCCTCGCCGCGTATCCGCTCGCGGCGGCGGCGGGCGGCGAGATGTTCCGTGACTTCGACGCGGGGTTCGAGAAGGGCCTGGCCGCGGTGGTCGCCGGGATCGGGGCGACGATGCTGGAAACCCGGCAAGCATAGTCTGGGTCCATGAACGAAGACCCGGGTGAGACCTTGGACCGCCTTGTCCAGGAACTGGCGGACGCGATAGGGGAGGCCGAGGTCGTCATGGGCGAGGCCATGGACGTCGCCCGCGCGGGGGCGGGCGACGCCGAGAGCGATACCGGCGGAGGCGGGGCTACTTCCGGGTCATGAGGCCGTTCCGGATCAGCGGTGTGAGCCGCTCCTCCACGAAACGGTTCAGGAGCCAGGCGAGCAGCAGCATGGCCGCGATCGTCAGACCGAAGGTCGCGTACGACGGAAGCCCGAGCCCCCGGTGCAGCGCGGTCACCGTCACCCAGCCCAGGTGCTCGTGCACCAGGTAGAACGGGTACGTCAGGGCTCCCGCGACCGTCAGCCACTTCCAGTCGACCCGGTGCAGGGCGCCGAGCGCGACCAGCAGGACCGCGGCGAAGCCCGCCGTCACGACGGCGATGATGCCGAAGGACGTGCGGTAGGAGAAGAAGTCCGGGTTCGGTGCGTGCCAGAGGCGGTCCACGGCGTAGTGCTGGCCGATCAGCCAGCTCACGCCCACGATGCCCCAGGCCGTGAGGTCCTTGCGGTCGCGGTGGACGAGGTAGATGCCGATGCCGCCGATGAAGAACGGGGCGTACTCGGGCATGAGGACGAGGTCGAGCAGCGGCTCGTTCGCGCCCTCCGCGACGACCGCGGCAAGCGTCCACACCGCGCAGAACAGGATCACGCGGGCCCGGTTCGCGCCCGGCATGACGACGAAGAGCGCGAAGAGGGCGTAGAAGCGCAGCTCGGCCCAGAGCGTCCAGCAGACTCCCAACACCCGGTCCACGCCGAGGGGTTGCTGCAACATGGTCAGGTTCACCAGGGCGTCACTGGGCGATACGGCCTTGTACGCCACTACGGGCAGCGCGAAGGCCGCCGTCACCAGGACGATCGCGGCCCAGTACGAGGGCAGGAGCCGCGAGGCGCGCGACGCGAAGAACGCGCGCAGCGGACGGCCCCAGCCGCTCATGCAGATCACGAAGCCGCTGATGACGAAGAAGATCTGCACGCCGAGGCAGCCGTACGCGAACCAGCTGTGCGCGGTGGGGAACTGGAGCTGCGGTGAGCTGCCCCAGGCCTCGGAGATCTCGCCGTCGCGGCCGCCGTAGTGGTAGGCCGCGACCATCAGGGCCGCGATGAGCCGCAGCCCGTCCAGGGCTCTGAGGCGGGGCCGCGCACGCTTGGCGGCCGGTGCCGGAGCAGGGGCCGCGATCGTGCGCGCGAGGGAGTCTGTTGTGTCCGGCCCCGGGGAGTGCTTCGGGATCGTGGTCTGGGGAGAGGTCATCCGAGTGCGGTCCGCTTGATGGAGCGCTGGACCGAACGGGCGCGGCGTGCGACCCGGCGTACGGCCGCGTTGCGCGGGATGAACGCGAGTTGGGAGGGCAGTGCTCCGGGCAGGGCGAGGGCGGTGAGACGGCGCCGCTTGAAGTAGCGCCAGGTGTGCGGGGTGAGATGCGTCGAGAGGTACCGCTCGGCGGCCGTGCGCCGGCGCGGATAGATCTGCGGCTGCATGGCGAAGCCGACGGCGACGAGCAGCTCGCCCAGGTCGGCGACCGGCATGCCGGGGCGGCCCCCGGTGACCGCGGCCTTGTCGGCGAGGTCGGGGACCAGCGCGTCCACGATGGTGACCGGGACGCGGTTGCTGTTCTGGTAGGGCGCGAGCCGCTCCAGAAGAGACTCCGTGCCGGTGCGGGCGACCGGCAGGTCGTAGAGCGCGGATGCGGTGAGCAGCGCGGTCGAGAAGCAGCCGATGACGAGCGCGGGACGCATCCGCTGGTAGAGGACCTCTGCGAGGACCGGAGAGTCGAGGACGGTCAGCTCCACGCCGATCGCCTCCGCCTCCTTCTCCAGGATGCGCGACCAGCGTGCCGGGGCGGTCGGATGCGGCTTGAACACCACGCGCGTATGGCCGAGTTCGGCGGCGCCGCGCACCATGCGTACGTGCAGCTCCTCCTCTTCCTCGGCGGTCAGGATGCCGAGGGCGGAGAGGTACTGGCCGAGAAGCAGGGCGGGCCCGTCGATGTCCGGTACGTCCGTCTCGGTGTCGGCGAGGCGGCCGAGCACCTTCACGAACGCCTCGGTCGGCACGACCTCCGGCTGCACGTCGAACTCGGTCAGGAGCAGCGGGGTCAGGCCCGGCACCAGGTCCAGGTGGAGCAGGCGGCGCACCCGCGTGCCGACCAGCGGGTCGATCTTGTTGCGGGTCGGGCCGTAGCTCATCAGGCCGTCCGCGTAGACATCCACGGGCGCGCCCGTGAAGATCTGCGCCAGGGCCAGGGCCGGGTTGACCTGGATCGACTCGACGGCCAGCTCGATGTCGTCGTCACCGAGGTCCCACAGGAGCCGGATGTACCGCTCCCACATGGGGATGTCGTCCGCCCGGGGAGCCCAGCCGCCCGGATGGAACGGGGAGATGGCCTCGTTCCAGGAACGTACGTCGTCGAAGCGGTCCCGAAGGCGCGCGAAGCCCGGCATCTCGTCCACGGCGACCGTGGTCTCCGGCGTCGCCGCGTTGTTGCTGACGAGCAGCAGCCGCCGGTCGGCGGGACCGAAGCGGTCGGCGTCGATCGCGGCGGCGAGCGTCGCGGTGCCGTACAGCGTGGACGCCATGAAGATCTGCGTCGTCGCCATTACGCGGCCACCTCCGCCGACACCGGACGCCGACGAAGCCGGCGAAGGCGCGTCGCCCGCTGTATGTCCATGGAGTCCAGGGCGTCGTCGAGAACGCCCTGCGGCATCCGCTTCAGGGCGGCCGCACTCAGTGACTTCAATTTCCGCGCCACTTGTGGCTCGAACCTTTCGATGGATCCCAGATGGTGGGAAATGATCGCGCAGTAAGTACGGACTGCCTTCGGCAGGAGTTTGTCCGCGTCGCGGTCCGCGGCAGTTTCACGCACCACCTGGTCGAATGCCCGGATGAAATCGAGCTGCCGTACGTCGCCGATCTGTGTGAGCGACGACGCGACTCCGCGCCGGTAGAACACGCCGAGGTGACCCACCGCGGCGAAGGATTCCGCCTCGCGGTGCAGGCGCCAGATCCAGGGCCGGTCCTCCGCGGTGCGCAGGCCGTCCGTGAAGTGCAGCAGACCCCGGTCGGCGAGGCGCCGGTGGTAGATGCCCGCCCAGGCGTACGCGTAGTCGACGGACGTCGAGCGGTCGGCGGGCAGGATGACGTCCCGCGGCGCCATGACGACATCGCGTCGGCCGTGCGGGACACGGTGGATGGTGCGGGCACGTGCGGTGCACTGCACATGGTCGGTACGGACGAAGTCGCAGCCCAGCTGCTCTATGGACTCGACGAGTCGCGCGTAGTAACCGGGGGCGAGCCAGTCGTCACCGTCCAGGAAGGTGAGGTACTCGCCGCGCGCCGCGTCAAGACCGGTGTTGCGGGCGGTCGCCAGACCACCGTTCGTCTCATGTCTGAGATGGACGGCGCCGGGCAGCTCGCGCGCGGCACGCTCCAGGATCTCTGGAGTCTCGTCCTTCGAACAGTCGTCGACGAGAATGAATTCGAAGTCGTCGCGTGCGTTCGCTCGCAGACTCTTCAATGTGTCGGGCGCGTATTGCTGCACGTTGTAGAACGGCACGATGACGGAGAGCTTAACCACGTGGGTGACGTTAGGTGTCGGCCCGGCATTCGTCTTGGCCGAAGGTGAGATCTCAGGTGAACGACGCATGGCGGAACGGTTAACCCGCCTGCTTACCGGCGGTTTCCCGGGCTGATTCGCCATTCGTCGGCGTGCTGTTAACCGTTTGTTGCACCTGAGTTGGGCCGCCAATCGAAATGCCTTCCTAGCGTCTTGGCTGTGCCAGCAAGCAACAGCGGGACGACACGGATCACCGTGCTCGCCGACTCAGACACCCGGTGGAAATGGGGTTCGCTCACCGCGAGCCGCCTCGCGGGTGAGGGAGCGGACAAGGGCGAGGGAGCGGACACGCGCCTCGACGGACGCCTCCTGAGGGGCCGGGCGACACCCACCGTCCGCCAGCTCGAAGAGGTAGGTGTCCGCGCGGACACGCTCCGTGAGGTCACCGCGGTCGAGTTCCTGCGCGAGGTGGAGCGCGAAGCGCCCGACGTGATCGTGCTCGCCCTCGTGGGCGGCGCGGTCCAGGCGGTCCTGCACGGGCTCGCCCGGATAGCGGCGGACGGCTCCGGCAAGCGTCCCGTCGTCGTCACCGGATACGTCGGCGTCGTCTACGAGAAGCTCGCCGACGGCCTGCTCCTGCGGCACGGCGCGGACGTCGTCCTCGCGAACTCCCGCCAGGACGCGGAGCGCTTCCGCGCGGTGTACGAGGGAGTGGGCGCCGACGCATCGGGTGTCGTGGAGAGCGCGCTGCCGTTCCTCGGAGGAACTGCCTACCTCGAAAAGGACCAGAAGCACGACCCGTACACGGTCGTCTTCGCCGCGCAGCCCTCCGTGCCGGACAGCCGCGCACACCGCACGTACCTGCTGCGCCGCATGGTCGAGCACGCACGCCTGCACCCGGACCGCGAGGTCCTGATCAAGCTGCGCAGCAAGCCCGGCGAACACACCACGCACATCGAGGAACTGCCCTACCAGAAGCTCGCCAAGGCCGAGGAGCTGCCGCCCAACTGCCGTCTTGTGTACGGGAACATGGGCGAGGTCCTCGACCGCACCGACCTGCTCGTCACGGTCAGCTCCACCGCCGCGCTCGAATCCCTGCACCGCCGCATCCCCACCGCGGTCCTCACCGACCTCGGGGTGCGCGAGGCGCTCGGGAACCACCACTTCATCGGCTCCGGATGCCTGGCGTCCTGGGACGAGATCGACGCGGGGTACAGCCCCGAGGCCGCTCCGGAGTGGGTCGCACGGCAGGGCGTCGCGCCCGACGGGACGTACGAGACGGCGTTCGACGCGGCACGTGAGCGCGTCGCGAACCTCCTCGCGCAGCCCCAGCTTCCCCCCATCGCCCCGTACTACAGCCTCACCACCGCCCCCGGATACCTCCCCGGCATCCTGGCCCGCCACCACCTCGGCCCGGACGGCGCCCCGCTGCCCGGCGCGCCCGCGACGGACCGCGAGCCGGGCCCCGTGCGCCAGGCGGTCCGCAGCGCGGCGCGCGGCGCCTACCGGCACGGCGTGCAGCGCGTGGCCCCCGTCATCCGGCGGATGGGCGAGCTGTGAACCGCAGGCGAGCCGTGATCCCCCACCCCTCTCAAGGAGCCCCCATGTCCCACTCCGCCCCAGGGAGCGCGCCCGCACGCCGCGTCCTCGCCGTCATCCCGGCCCGCGGCGGCTCGAAGGGCGTGCCCGCCAAGAACCTCGCCCCGGTCGGCGGCGTGCCCCTGGTGGCGCGGGCCATCCGGGAGTGCCTGGCCGCGCGGCTCGTCACGGACGTCGTCGTCTCCACGGACGACCACGTGATCGCGGAGGCCGCGCGCTCGGCGGGCGCCGAAGTGGTCCTTCGCCCCGCGGCGATCGCGGGGGACACCGCGACCAGCGAGGCGGCGGTGCTTCACGCGATGGACGCGCACGAGTCGCTGCACGGCAGCTCCGTCGATGTCGTCCTGCTCGTGCAGTGCACCAGCCCCTTCATCCTCCGCGAGGACGTCGACGGAGTGGTCGGCTCGATCATCGACGGCGGCGCGGACACGGCACTGACAGTGGCGCCCTTCCACGGCTTCGTCTGGCGCGACGCCGACGACGAGCCCGCGGCCCTCGACGCGCGGCGCACCGGCGAGGTGGGCGGCACCACGAAGATCGCCAACGCGACCGCCACGGACGGCGGTTACGGCGTCAACCACGACAAGTCCTTCCGCCCGCGCCGCCAGGACCGCCCCCAGGACCTCCTGGAGACGGGCGCGGTCTACGCCATGGAGGTGGCGGGCTTCCGCGAGCACAAGCACCGCTTCTTCGGCCGCACCGAGCTCGTCCGTACGGACCCGGCGCGCGTCCTGGAGATCGACGACCCGCACGACCTCGCCCGCGCTCGCGCGCTCGCCCCGCTGTTCGACAGCGGCCGGGCCGACGCCCTTCCGACGCGCGACGACATCGACGCGGTCGTACTCGACTTCGACGGCACCCAGACCGACGACAGGGTGCTGATCGACTCCGATGGACGGGAGTTCGTCTCCGTACACCGCGGAGACGGCCTCGGCATCGCGGCCCTGCGTGATGCGGGCCTTCCGCTGCTGATCCTGTCCACGGAGAAGAACCCGGTCGTCGCCGCGCGGGCCAGGAAGCTGAAGCTTCCCGTCCTGCACGGCATCGACCGCAAGGACCTCGCACTCAAGCAGTGGTGCGAGGAGCAGGGCATCGCTCCCGAGCGCGTGCTCTACGTCGGAAACGACGTCAATGACCTCCCGTGCTTCAGCCTCGTCGGCTGGCCCGTGGCGGTCGCGAGCGCCCACGACGTCGTACGCGGCGCCGCACGCGCGGTCACCGCTCTCCCCGGTGGTGACGGCGCGATCCGAGAGATCGCCGCATGGATCCTCGGCCCCTCCCTCAACAAGTAAGGAACGTTCCTGCCATGAGCTCCACGATCTCCAACTCCCGTCTGCGCACCTTCGGTTCGAAGACCGCAGGCCCCGGTCAGCCCGTGTACATCACCGGTGAGATCGGCATCAACCACAACGGCGAGCTCGACAACGCCCTCGCCCTGATCGACGTGGCCGCCGACGCCGGCTGCGACGCGGTCAAGTTCCAGAAGCGCACCCCGGAGATCTGCACCCCGCGCGACCAGTGGGACATCGAGCGCGACACCCCCTGGGGCCGGATGACGTACATCGACTACCGCCACCGCGTGGAGTTCGGCGAGTCCGAGTACCAGGCCATCACCGAGCACTGCAAGAAGCGCGGCATCGACTGGTTCGCATCGCCGTGGGACACCGAGGCCGTCGCCTTCCTGGAGAAGTTCGACCTCCCGGCCCACAAGGTCGCCTCGGCCTCCCTGACGGACGACGAGCTGCTGCGCGCCCTGCGCGCCACGGGCCGCACGGTCATCCTCTCCACGGGCATGTCGACCCCGAAGCAGATCCGCCACGCGGTCGAGGTCCTCGGCTCGGACAACATCCTCATGTGCCACGCCACGTCGACGTACCCGGCGCAGGCGGAGGAGCTGAACCTCCGCGTCATCAACACCCTCCAGCAGGAGTTCCCGAACGTCCCGATCGGCTACTCCGGCCACGAGACGGGCCTGCAGACCACGCTCGCCGCGGTCGCGCTCGGCGCCACCTTCGTGGAGCGCCACATCACCCTCGACCGCGCCATGTGGGGCTCGGACCAGGCCGCGTCGGTGGAGCCCCAGGGCCTCACCCGCCTCGTCCGTGACATCCGCACCATCGAGGCCTCCCTCGGTGACGGCGTCAAGAAGGTCTACGAGTCGGAGCTCGGCCCGATGAAGAAGCTGCGCCGCGTCGCGGGCGTCGTCGCCGAGGCGGACGCGGCCGAGCGCGAGCCGGTCGCGGTCTGAGCGCGCTGACGCTCTTACCGGGTTTTCCCACCGGGACCCCCCACAAGGACAGGACACGGTCATACGACGATGAGCCCCCGACCCGGGCCGACGGCCCCCACCGATGCGGCGCCCACCACTCTGGCGTTCGTAGAGAGCCCTGTGCAGCTCCTCAACGTCCTTGAGTGGGCGCACTCGGCCGGGGCGACAGGCCCGGCCGGCCCGGCCGGGGGGCTCACCGTCGTCGTCCTCTCCCCGATGGACCCCATGACCCGTGGCCAGCTGCGCCGCATGGCCCAGCTGGCCCGCGACGAGGGCCTGAACGTCCGCTGGGAGGAGGCGCGCGGCGGCGCGGCTGCTCCCTTCCACACGATCGGCGGCCTGACGGGCGCGCTGCGTGCGGCGGACCGGATCGTGATCGGCGACCCGTTCTCACGCTATGTACAGCTGCTCCTGACCATCACGCGGGCCCGCTCGCTCGTGGTCGTGGACGACGGCACGGCCACGATGGAGTTCGTGGCGCAACTGGCGGCGGGGGAGCGGCTGGTGCGCTGGCACCGGAGGGGCGGCCGCCCTGGTCTCCGGGATTTGGCTTTCGCGCCGGTCTCGGCCTCGGCCCGGCGCCGCCTGACGCCGGGCGGCAAGCGCACGGTGGAGGTCTTCTCCTCCATGCCGATCGACTCGGCACCGGCGGGGGTGCGGGTGACGCCGAACACCTTCGCCTGGACGCGGGAGCGTTTCGGCCCGCCGCGCGTGTCCAAGGGCGCGGACCTGGTGGGCACGTCGCTGGTGGAGACGGGCGTGGTGGACCCGGACAGCTATGTGGAAGCGGTCCGTACGCTCTCCCGCGCCCACGGCGCCACACGCTACTTCGCACACCGCCGCGAAAGCGCGGAGAAGCTGCACCGCCTGGCGGTCGAGACGGGCCTACAGGTGGTCCGCCCCGACCTCCCCCTGGAACTGATCGCCCGCCGAGGCCCGATCGGCCGCACGATCCTGAGCTTCCCTTCGACAGTGGTCCACACCCTGCCGTTGGCGTTGGCGGGCACGGAGGTACGTGTCGCGGTGTGCGACATCGACCCGGCCTGGCTGACGGAGAACGCGTCGCCACGCGCCGAGGGCTTCTTGTCGGGCGTCACGGGCACGGCGCGCGATGTACACCGGCTGGCGTCGGTGGCCTCTACGAAGCCGTCGAAGGGCCTCGCGGCTACGGCGTGACGTCGGGGGCGTCCGCCTTGATCGCCGCGATGAGGGCGGCGAGCTGGGGGCGGGCGGTGGTGAGGATCTCCTCCGGGGTGTCGCTCTCGCGGAGGCGGATGCTGGTGGGGGTGGGGCCGGGGGCTATGTATACGCAGGAGGAGGCCTCGGAGCTGTACGAGGACTTCTGCCAGACGTCGGTAGGCTCAACGGGCATGTGAGGGCGGTCCTTCAGGCTTGTCGGGACGTGCGCTGGATGAGGTCGCGTGACTCGTCGGCCGACAGAGCGAGGCTTTCGAGTCGGTCCAGGACTGTCGCGTAGCGTTCCAACTGCGCTGCGGCGTCGATGAATTCGCTCCCGTGTTCAGTATCCATCTGCACGGTGTCGAGCTGAGTGACAGGCCCGTGCGCGTAGTCGATGCCTTGCCCCGATCCTGGAAATGCGCCCCGCCCGAAGGGGATGACCAGGATGCTCACGTGGTCGAGTCCGCTCATCTCTACGAGGTGCGAGAGCTGTTCCGTGGCCACGGCGAGGCCCCCGACCCGCATACGGAGCGCGGCCTCATGTACTACGGCGGTGTAGCGGAGCGGAGTATCCCCGTACAGCACCGCCTGCCGCTTGATCCGGTACGAGAGCCGGTGCTCGATCTCATGGGGGAGCAGCGGCGGCACCGCGTCGCCGAAGAGCGCGCGAGCGTGCTGGGGGGTTTGCAGCAGCCCCGGGATGTGGAGGGCCTGGGCCACGCGCAGTGCGGCGGCGTGGTGCTCCAGTTCGGCGAGGTCGAGCAAGGCGTTCGGGAGCTGCCCCCGGTACTCCTCCCACCAGCCACGGGTACGGCCGCCCGTCATATCGACGAGAGCGTCGATCAAG
Organism: Streptomyces sp. NPDC056486; assembly: GCF_042795295.1. Classification (NCBI taxonomy): domain Bacteria; kingdom Bacillati; phylum Actinomycetota; class Actinomycetes; order Kitasatosporales; family Streptomycetaceae; genus Streptomyces; species Streptomyces sp. NPDC056486. Next base: position 1,340 of record NZ_JBHTSF010000016.1, on the reverse strand, counting down.
GTCTCTACCGTGCAGGCGTAATTGCGGGTGATGGCGCGAACTCTGTCGGCGCCTACGGCGTACCGACCGGCCTCGATATTGCTGATGCGTGACTGGTTGACGCCCAGCAGGGCTGCTGCCTGGACGGTGGACAACCCGGCCCGGTCACGCAGTTTCCGCAGCTCCGAGCCGAGCCGCTGCTGGCGCAGCGTGGGCGTCTTGCTGGGCGGCATGAATCTCCCTTCAGGGCGGGCGCGGAGCGGCAAAGTCACTCGCACGAGTGGCTATGGCCTCCCTTTCCCTACATCGATGGAATATAGGCCATCGATGGGCCTACGGTGAGGCATGTCCCGCTCCAACTGCCCTGCTCTGCAAGGCGGAAGCGCACCGCGCGCCCGTATGGGTGCGAGGCACTGCCACCGCTGAGGCGGGTAGCCCAGCGAACCGAGCCCGTCCAACGCGCGACACGCAACACGCATCGCACAACGCACGGAGGCATGCATGGTCACCGTCACGCTATCTCCACCCGCCCCCAATCCACCCGCACCCGAAGTGTGGTCGTACGCCCTCCACTTGCCCCACGATCCCCGCGCCCCGCGTATCGCACGGCAGACGCTGCGGGCGGTGCTTTCCGGGTACGGCCTGGGGGAGCTGACGGACACCGCTGAACTCCTGACCTCGGAACTGGTGACGAACGCCTACCGGCATACGGGCGGCCCGGCCGCCCTACGCCTCAGAGGCCTGCCCGGCAGACGCGGCGTACGGGGTGCGCGGGGCGTACGGGTCGGCGTATGGGACACGGATCCATACATCCCACCCCCGTTCGACAGCCCACCGACGCCCTTCCCGCCCCTTGCCCAGGGAGCCGAGGGGGGCAGAGGGCTCCGCCTGGTGGCGGAGTGGGCGACAGCGTGGGGCGGCTTTCCTCTGGGGGATGACTTGTTCGGCCAGAGGGGGAAGGTGCTGTGGGTCGAGTGCCGTGGCCCCGGGGAGTGCCGGTGATCCGGTGTTGGTCTGGGCGCCGGGGCCGTCCGGTTGACCCGAGATTGGTGGTTGCGGGCCGGGAGTAAAGGGCGCTCCTGCGTCGCGTCGGCTACGCCGATGGCCCTGCGGGCCACCCTTGACACCCGTCCCTCCACCACGCGAGGGAAGACGACCGGACGGCCCAGGGGCGGGACTCTCGACCACTCACGTGGGGTCGTTCGGTTTTACGGCCGGGTGCGGACTGGTTCGTCGGGGGGCGCCCCGAGTGCGGAGGGGTGCGCGGTCGGTTCGGGGAGGGGTGGCGGTCTCGTCAAGCGGCCGGCGGCCGGATCGTCGGGGGTGGCCGTCGAGGGGGGCAGTGGAGGGGCATCGGGCGG